>CAOJNR010000020.1 GCA_948439925.1 uncultured Clostridia bacterium | reverse complement strand
GTTTATTTCTTGAATAAGTGCTTGTTGCTCAAAAAGCAAACGGTTATTTTCAATCAGTGCTGAGTAAACATCCTCATAGCCTTCAACTTCCAAGAACTGACCGACCTCTTTTTCAGTTTTAACTTCCACGCCACTTAAAAGGATTGGATTCGATTGCTCTGAAAGGAAGGAGTCAACAACTTTTAAAACCTTGAACTCTTGATCTGTTATATAAAACTCATTCTCATTTTTGGCGATTGCATAAACTTCTTCTCGCTCGGCAACGTGGATGACAAACTTGTTTGGAAAAACAGTTTCAATATTGATGACTTTTATATAAGGATATGTTTTTTCAATATTTTCCATATAGCCTTTTTTGCTGTGAAAAATCACACTTGTTCCATATGCAAAATCTCCGCTTGCAACAATTTCTTCACTTGTTGCTGTCAGATTTGAAGTGCTTGTCCGAAAGTCAACTTCAACGTTTTTGAGTGCAAAAAGAGTGAACAAAAGAAGAATGACAAGACCAATCAAGCCCAGCATAACACTTCCTCCAATTATCCACTTTTTTTTCTTACTCAAAAAACACTCCTTTAATTTTGATTTATATTATTTTTCTATACGTTTTATATCCACACCAAGAGGCGCAAGTTTCTTTTCGATTTGATAGTAGCCTCGGTCAATCAGTTCAATTCCACTAATCGTTGTGTAGCCTTCTGCTTTCATTCCAGCCATTACAAGAGCAATTCCGCCACGAAGGTCTGGCGAATTGACATCCGCTCCATAGAGTTTTTCCTTTCCTTTGATAACGCAAACATTTGAGCGAAACTTTATATCTGCGCCCATTTTGATAAGCTCTGGAACATGCTTAAAGCGCGACTCAAACAAATTCTCAACCACAAGGCAATATCCATTACTGACCGTTTGAAGCGCCATTATCTGTGGTTGCAAATCGGTCGGAAGACCAGGATAGACTGCTGTTTCAACGTCAATGAATGAGTCAAGCCTGCCAGAAGAGCTTACAAATATTCTATCATCTTTTATGTCAATCTTGCAAGCACTTTGAGAAAATTTTGACAAAAGTGCTTGATTATGATAAGGCAAAAAGTTTTCAATCTCAATTTCTCCCCCACACATTGCACACATAAGAAGATAAGTTCCGCCAGCAATGCGGTCTGGAATAACCTCATATATGCATCCGTGCAAACTTTCCACGCCTTCAATATAGATCATGTTTGTGCCTGCTCCGCTCACCTTTGCACCGCATGCATTGAGAAAATCTTGAAGGTCAACAATCTCAGGCTCTTTTGCTGGATTAAAAATTCTGGTGATACCTCTTGTCATCACGCCAGCCATCATAATGTTTTCAGTTGCGCCCACACTTGCAAAACTTAAAGTGACATCACAGCCCTCCATGCTTTCGCCGTTTGCATATATGTAACCATTTTTTTCAACAATCCGTGTGCCCATCACTCGAAGTCCATTGAGGTGAATATCAATCGGTCTTAGACCAATTTCACAACCGCCTGGATAGGCAACCTTGGCAATCTTATGCCGACATAGAAGTGGACCAAGCGCGAAAATGGATGAGCGAAGTGACCCAGCCAGTTGAGATGTTATGGTATGCTCCTCTATGGTTGAGGAGTCTATGATGAGGTCACTGCCATGCCAGTTCACTTTTGCGCCAAGGTTTGAAAGAATTTCACACATGGCAAGAACGTCAGAATATTTGGGCACTTTTTTGAGCGTAACCATTCCATCAACCATAATCACGCCCGCAAGCACTGGAAGAAGAGCATTTTTTGCACCATTGACTGAAATCTTGCCGTAAAGTTTATTCCCACCGTTTATAAACAACTTATCCATAAAAAAGACCTCACATATTTTTATATGAGGTCATGTGCACATATGGTGCATTTTACAATTAATATTAAAATATTTATTCAATCAATTTTTTGATCGTTTCCTAACTTTAAATGAAGAAAGTTTAAACATATAGTTTTTCTCGCCCGACGATTGCCGTAAAACATTAAGGCATATTCCAATTCCAGCCATAAAAACCATAACACTTGTTCCACCAGAACTGATAAAAGGCAGTGGCAAGCCAGTTGGTGGAATTGAGCCAGTTACAACTGCAATATTAAGAAGTGTTTGCACTCCAATTATCAGTGCGACACCGCAAGAAAGAAGTGCACCAAATCTGTCCTTTGCATTAAGTCCAATTTTTATAAGAAGAATAACCAGAGTCAAAAACAGTGCCATAAGTGCAATCAATCCCAAAAAGCCAATCTCTTCACCGATTATTGATAGGATAAAATCAGACTCGGCAAAAGGAAGGAAAAGATATTTTTGTCGTGAATTAAAAATCCCAACTCCAAACCAACCACCTGAACCAAGCGAATAAAGTGATTGAATCAGCTGAAAACCCTCGCCTTGTGGTGACGCCCAAGGGTCAATAAAAGCAAGCAGACGTTTGAGCCTATATGGCTCCAAAATGATCAGCGCTGGCACAGCAAGCGATGCAGGGATTGAAAACATAAGAGTATGCTTTTTGCTCATGCCTCCAATTATCAACATAAAAAGTGTCACAAAAGCAATGCACATGGTCACACTCATACTTGGTTCCAGCATGATCAGCAAACACAAACTTCCACCCACTATAAAAATGGGAATAAGACCTTTGAGGGTTTTGATTTTGTCGTGATTGTCTGAAAGATGACTTGCGCAGAAAATGACAAGAGCAAATTTGGCTATCTCAGATGGTTGAATTGAGAAGCCAAGTATTGAAACCCAGCGCTTTGCACCATAACTTTCCATGCCAAGACCTGGAATAAACACACAGGCAAGAAGCACAAGTGAAATTGCAACTATCCACCATTTAAAGCGTTTCAAAGCATGATAGTCAAAGAAGGTGAAAAAGAGCATGGCACCAATTCCCAAGACAACTCCCATAATCTGCTTGAAAAGGAAGAAATACTCATTGCCATAGTGATGCTCGGCTGAATAAAAAGATGCAGAATAAACCATAAGGCAACCAAAAGATGACAGTGCCAGAACAATAAGGATAATTGCCAGAACGCTTTTATTTATTCTCAATTTTCTCATAGCTTTCAAACATCAACTCCTTAAAAACTTGACCTCTTATCGCATAAGAGCCGAACTCGTCAAAACTTGCACAACCTGGCGAGAGCAAAATTATTTGTCCCTCTTCTAGATGCTGACGAACAAAACTTACACAACTTTTCATTGTTTTAAAGAGCTGTGGCGCATAGCCAAACTTTTGAGCAGTTTCATAGAGATACTCCCCTGCCTCGCCGAAACAGTAGAGTTTTTCAAAGCTGTAACCTTTTTCAAAAAATTCATCAAAATCACAATTCTTGTTTTGCCCGCCCATAAGAAGAACCAGCCTATCATTTCCAAGCGCCTCAACAGCCATTTCAACTGATGAAATGTTGGTTGCCTTGCTGTCATCGAAAACCTCAGCTCCTGCGATTGAGCCAAGATATTCAAGCCTATGTGGTGGAGCTTTAAAAGTTGCGATTGAATTTTTGAGAGTTTTTGGTTTTATTCGAAGCTTCGAACAAATTGCCACACTTGCCAAAACGTTTTCAAGATTTTTTGAACCAAAAAGAGAAATATCATTGCAAGATATCACTTTGGTATTATTTATGCAAATCCAGTTATTTTTAACTGAAACGCCTTTATTAAGCGGATTTTTTGAGAAAAATTGCACTTTTTTGGAAATTTTCAGTCCACGAGTCAATTTGTCGTCAAAGTTTAAAACAACCTTTTGTCTACCTTTTTCAGCCAGAATTTTGCTTTTGACTCGGACATATTCTTCAAAGTTGCCGTGCCTATCTATATGATCTGGTGCCAAGTTTAAAACGCAGGCTATGTCGCCACGAAAATGGGAGGATAGTTCAAGCTGAAAGTTTGAAACCTCAACAACATACACACTGTCCTTGTCACCCTGTTCACAAACAGAAGAAAAAGGCAAGCCAATATTTCCGCACACAAAAGTTTGGCGTCCGCTTTCTTTGACGCACTTTCCAACAAGTGAAGTTACTGTGGTTTTGCCATTTGTTCCAGTTATGGCAACAATCTTACCTTTGCAAAAGTTATAACCAAGATCAAGTTCACTTATCACAGGAACTTTGCTCATGAGGAATCTTGATAATAGTTCGTTGCCAAGAACTTTCACGCCAGGACTGACAACAACGAGGTCATAGCCATCAGCGCTTGGACTTTTATCATAACAAAATAGGCTGGCAAACCTTTCCTCATCATCATAAAAGCTGACACATGCACCTTTACTGTGAAGAAGTTTGCAAGCCGACTGTCCGCTTGTTCCCATGCCATAAACAAGCACCCTTTTACCTTTCAATGATTTCATAATTCTCCTAAAATCTTTGATTGGTCAAGGGCAAAATTTAAATAATATTTTTAAACTGCGCCAACTACATAAAAATAGCCAAGTGCCGTGCAGAGCCCGACCACCAAAGTTATTATTATATATATTGTCACAATTCGATTTTCATGCACCCCAAGTTGTTCAAAATGATGATGAAGTGGTGCCATTTTGAAAATTCGCTTTTTCGTCTTTTTGTAATATGCCACCTGCAAGATGTCGGAAAGTGTTGTAAGCACAAAGAGTATGCCAATGATTGCCACGATAAGTTCAAGCCCTGAAAAAACGGCAAGTGAGGCAATAAGTCCACCAAGCGCCAGCGAGCCAGTGTCACCCATAAAAATCTTGGCAGGAAAACCATTGACCATCAAAAATGCAAAAAGCGCTCCAACCATGGCAAAGGAAATTATTGCAAGGTTAGCAAAAGAGAGAAGAGCAAGGATAATACCAAAAAATATGAGATAAGTTGCACTCACTCCGCCTGCAAGACCATCAAGACCATCAGTTAAATTGACCGAGTTTGTCACAGCCACAAAAAAGACAATTATAAAAGGAATTATCCCCCATGACAAATCAAGTTTTAATCCGAAAAAGTTGAGGCTTGTCCCAACGTTTAAATAAACAAAAATTGCAAGAATGAGAGCAATGCCAACTTGTCCGATTATTTTTTGATAAGGTTTTAGTCCCTCGTTTTGATGAAAACGAATTTTTATAAAATCGTCAAGAAAGCCAAGAAAGCCATAACTTAGCATGGTAAGCAAAACAAGACAAGGCACAAGAAAATCACCTCGCACAAAAATTAGGCAAGGAATTGTGGCCAAAATAAAAATCCAACCTCCCATCGTTGCCGTTCCACTTTTCGAGGCATGCTTGTCCACATAGTGAAGAATGGTTTGCGAAACTTTAAGTTTTCTGCAAACCAAAATTATAGGCTTTGAAATGAGTATTCCCAAGACTAAACTTGTCAGGAACGCGAGAACATAACTATAAATCATTTTCACCACCCTTTATTTCCACAAACTGATTTCTGAAATAATTATGAACAACATCAAAATCATTATACGGATGTTTGACACCCATTATGTCTTGATATTTTTCTCCACCTTTTCCAGCAATAATAAGTGTGTCACCCTCTTTGCACTCGCCAAGCGCCAAGCTTATCGCAGTTGCCCTGTCTTCACATATCACATAATTGCCAGACAAGCCTTCTTTGATTTCATTTATAATATCCATTGGCTCTTCAAATCTTGGGTTATCACTCGTTACATAAACAAGATCTGAATTCTTGCTTGCAATCTCTCCCATAATCTTTCTTTTCTGTCTGTCACGATTGCCACCACAACCAAACAGAGTTATCACTCGATTTTTGGTGATATCCCTTGCAGTTTCAATGACCTTTTCAATGCCGTCTGGCGTGTGAGCATAGTCAATCACGATATTTAATCCCATATACTGAATAACATTAAATCTGCCTTCAACTGCTGTGATGTAGCGAAGGTTTGCTTGAATAAGCCCTGTTGGAACGCCAAGCGCACGACATGTCATGATTGATGCCAGCGAGTTTTGAATGTTGTATCTTCCAACAAGGTTAGTCTTAATTGGGAAGGTTTCATCAAGGCAACGGCAAGAGAATGTTGTGTTATCAAACCCACCCTTTATCTCACCTGCATACACATCACTATGTGGCGAAAGTCCATAGCTGAGAATAGGAACACCTGCTTTGTCAAGAAGAGTTCTTGCATAAGGATCATCATAGCAAACAATTCCGAGCTTAATATATTTTTTGTCAAAAAAGTCAAGCTTAGCCTTTGCATACTTTTCCATATCGCCAAAAAAGTCGAGGTGATCTTCGGTTATATTTGTTAAAACACCGATGTCAAACTTGATTCCTTCAAGTTTTTTGAGTGCAATGGCATGAGCCGACGCTTCCATGACAACATACTCAATTCCTTCCTCTTTCATTTCTTTAAATAACTTGTGAAGAAGATAAGGGTCAGGTGTGGTGAATCCCGTTTCAATCTTTTTGCCATTGAACTTAACTCCTTCTGTTCCAATCAGTCCAACAGGAATCTTTCCGCCTTTGAGAATTTCAGCAACCAAACTTGTGGTCGTTGTCTTTCCGTTTGTGCCAGTCACTGCAATGATATGTAAGTCATCACAAGCCTTGCCAAAGAAGTTTTTTGACGCAAGAGAATATGCCTCACGCGCGTCCTTTACCTCAATGATATTTTTGCCAACTTCTTTGTCACTTATAACAGCCACTGCACCGCGTGAAAAAGCCTGACGAATAAAATCATTACCGTCACTTGTGACTCCTTTCATGGCAATAAAAAGATCACCTTCTTGGACCTCATTGCTGTTTGTTTTTATATCAACTATATCAGTTTTAAGCAGTTCCATGTCTGCATAAAAATTTATTCCACTTAAAATCTTGCCAAGCTTCATTGTTCCTCCAAAATTACCAGCTTTTACTTTAACATTTTATATTTTTTTGCACTGGAAATGACACAGCAACTAAAATTAGTTAATTTATTCAATAAAAAGATAATTTTTCTTATATTAACTATTATTGCGACACATTTCTCTATTACAAATTATGTTTGTATATTTATGCAAGTGAGTGCATATTTAAAAATATTTTCTTTTGGAGATAACTTGACTTAAATTTATGATATTTATATATTTTATGTTGTTAAAATTTTTATGTTTATCTTTTTATATGTTCGTTTTGTTTTGATAAACATAGCCAAAAAACATTTTTGGAATTTAAAGCACCTATTTTTTAAACTTAAAATTGTTGGCAAGTGTGCAATAATCTTTGAGCGCTTGCGATGAAAACTTGTATGTGAAATTGGACATGTTTTCAAATGACGAAATGGCCTCGTCAATAAGTGCATCAATAAGGTCATGGAAAGGAACTTCAAAAAGATTGAAAGAGAGTGAGCCAGGGATAGTGTTAACTTCATTGACATGAATTTCACCCTTGTCATTCATCAAAAAGTCAATTCTCACAACGCCTTTAAAGTCAAGTGCTTTATATGTGCATATGCTGATATCTTTGATTTTATTATCAACGCTTTTTTCAGGTTTTCGGTCTTCTTTGCCAAGACGATGAAGATATTTTTCTTCAAAAGTGTATATCTCCCCTTTCTTCACCTCTTGAACTTTGCTTGCAATATATTTGCCACCAAACGAAAGCACTGCACAGCTGAACTCACGTGCGTTTTGCAAAAACTCCTCAATGAGAATTTTGTTGTCATACAGATAAGCCTCTTCAATCATTTCACCAAGTTGCTCCTCTCTTTCACAAACGCTTATTCCAACACTTGATCCGAGATTTGCAGGTTTGACAATCAATGGTAAACCAATTTTTGATATTGCCTCTTTGATAACTGCCTCTTTGTTTAGTTCATAATCGCGTTTATAAAATTCAACAAATTTTGCATTTTTGATTTTGTAGGAAGAAAGGAGGCGCTTTGTCACAGCCTTATCCATACCTATGGCACTTTGCATAAGCGCGCACGAAGTGAAAGGAATCTGGCATAACTGACATAAACCTTGCACACTTCCGTCCTCGCCGTTTTTGCCATGAAGGCAAAGAAGCGCACAGTCTATTCTTATTTTTTTGCCAAAATGGGAATTTACTAAAAGATAAGGCGAACCCAAAAGCAGACTTACACTTTTCTTTTTCTTGACATTTTTCGCAAAATCAAGAAAGGTTTTTGGATTATCTAAATTTTCTGCAATAAACCAATCACCGCTTGGAGCGATGTAAATTGGAATGACATTATAAGACTTCGATATGCTTGCAAGCACTTGCTGAGCGGTTATGATTGAAATATCATGCTCAACACTTCTCCCTCCAAAGACAACTGCAATATTTTTCATATTTAACTCCTTTAACTAAAATTGTCAGGCAGGTCATTTTCAAAAAGAACAACACAACCTTCACATGTGAGCTTGGCAATAATATCCGTTTGTTCACGCCTAGATGACGCAAAATATATATTTCTTTGATTAAAATTGTGTGAAATCGCACCTGAAAGCAGATAGTTTTTATTTGTTTCGTTCATAATGAGAATGTAGTCAGCAACATCAGCAATCCATGCACCAAGAGTGAAATTTGCTTTTGATGATTCCTCGCCCATTTCAACGAAGCCAGGCGTAACAACAATTTTGCGACCTTTGAATGAACTAAGCACATTGAGCGCCTCTTTTGCACCAACAAGGTTGGAATTATAACTATCATCAAGAATTGAAAAATAGCTGTTTTTGATCAGTTCAAGCCTATGTGGAGTTGGCTCTAAATTTCTTATCGCAGATGTAATATCTCGCATGCTTACGCCCATGTATCGACCAAGTGCGCTTGCAGTAACAATATTGTTGATATTAAATTTCCCCAAAAGTTTGGTTTTAACTCTCGCCTCTTCATCGCCTATAACAAGCGTGAATTCACTTCCGTTTGGCGTGCATTTGATATCTTTTGAATATGCATAACCTTGTTCACTGTTGGTTAGATACTTTTTCTTGGAGCATTTTTCATAAAGTTTAAGATTTGACTTGCTGTCACCGCTGAAAAAGACTACGCCGTCATTTTTCATATATATCGTGAGTTCATTCTTGGTTTCCTCAATCGCTCCAAGACTGCCAAAAGTTTCAATATGTTGCTCGCCGATTGTGGTAAGAATGGCATAATCAGGCTCAACCATCTCGGCAAGTGCTTTTATATCACCGCGATGTCTTGCACCCATTTCGGCGATAAAAACATCTTCGTCATCAAGCTTTGAAAGAATTGTTTTTGTCACGCCCATTTCAGTATTATAGTTTGCTGGCGTTAGGCAAACTTTATATTCTTTACCCAAAATTTGCGCCAAGATATTTTTGGTTGAAGTTTTGCCGTAGCTTCCAGTAATGCCAATTTTGATAACCTTTTTTGACCTGAGTTTCTTGACTGCGCGCTTTTTATAGATAAGTTTTATTAAAAGTTCAAGCGGAAGAAGAATATAATGGGTCAAAATTATCACAACTGGCGAGAACAGAATGACGATTGTGCAGTCAACCACTTTGAGAAAATCATTTAGTAGATAAGTGTTGATAACCAAAAAAAGAAGATAATCTATGGCCAGATAAACAATAATAAACCTTATAAGTCTTTTCGTGAAAACAATTTTATTCTTATCGCCAAAAGCAAGTTTAAACTCAATCGACGAATGAAAAATTTTTTTTGTGTTATAACCTGACAGCTGATAGGTTTTCACATAAATGTATGACCAGCACGCACACATAACAAGACAAATCAGCGCATAAACATAATTCATTTGCACTCCTCCCAAAATTTATCAATTTCTTTATAAAACACAAGTGGGCTGTCAAGAAAGGCAAAGTGACCTGCATCTTTCAAAACAACAAGCTTTGAGTTTTTGATAAGACGGCTCAATTTCTTTGCCATATAAAGTGGTGTATCCTTATCATTTTCACCGCAGACTATCAAACTTTCAGCCTTTATCTTTGAACAAAAATCTCTGAGATTTTCATTGACGATTGAAACAAAAACTTTTTTTGTTGCCTCGTCCAGCCTGCGATAGTCTTCTGAGCCCATATTATCCGTGTTTTTGCCCAATCTTTTTTTGAGTTTATATTTCTTAACTTTAATATATCTTTTCAAGCTGAACCTCTGTCTGAGCCCTGCACAGCCAACAAGAACAAGAGAATTCACAAGTTCAGGCCTCAGTGCTGAAATAATGATTGCAATCCGCCCTCCAAAAGAATGAGCAAGGATGTCACAATCACTTATCTTCATATGTTCACATAAGGATATGACCATATTCGCATAGGTAAACATATTCCAGTTTTCATTAACTTTTCCACTGTTTCTAAAAGGCGGAAGATCAAGTGTTAAAAAATACCTGTCAGGAAATTTAGTCACAATGCTCTCAAATTCATCTCCGTCACAGCCCCAGCCATGCAACAGCAAAGTCACCCTCTCCCCTTCCTTTCCTATAAAACGATAATCAACACCAACCCCTTGATAAACGAACACCATAACATTTTTTATGTATTAAAAACTATAAAGTTGTGAAAAAAAGCTTAAAAGGCTTAAAAATATTTGCAAATATTTAAAAAAGGTTGTATTATATAGTTAAGCCTTAAATTTAAGGCAATTTAAGACAAGGAAGGTATAAACACTTGAAAATCACAGACGTAAGAGTAAGAATGGTAACAAAAGATGAAGCAAAATTAAAAGCAGTCGCTTCAATCACAATCGACGAATGCTTTGTTGTTCATGACATCAAAGTTATCAGCGGTAAGGATGGATTATTTATCTCAATGCCAAGCAGAAAGACACCAGAAGGCGAATATAAAGACATCGTTCACCCAATCAAAACTGAAACTCGTGAACAAATCAAAGACGCCATCATGGCAGAATACAACAAACTTGTTGACGCTGAGTAGTTTTTAAAGCTAACATTTTTCTGCAAGTTTCGACTTAGCAATCGCGAGAGCTATTATTCGTGAGATTTTTATGTGGCAAAAATTCGGGGCGGGATGA
This sequence comes from uncultured Clostridia bacterium, assembly GCA_948439925.1. Classification (GTDB taxonomy): domain Bacteria; phylum Bacillota; class Clostridia; order Christensenellales; family UBA1242; genus Caccovivens. The sequence continues at coordinate 921 of CAOJNR010000020.1, read as the reverse complement.
AAATCCCCCCCCCATTTTATTCTAGGAGGAAACATGAAAAAGAAAAAAGAGAAAAAGATTGGTCTTGGTCACTATCTTGCAAAACATAAACTTGCTATATTTTCATACATTTTGGTCATGCTTATTGCAAGCGCCAGCACAATCGCATGTATACTTTTGTTTGCAACCGCGATTGATTATATTACAAAAACTGTATACGATACTATCTATTTTAAAAAAGCAATCTATATTTTCTTAATAATTTTGGGGATATATTTGCTACGAAGAATATGTTGGTATCTTGCAAATCAAATTTATTATAAAAATTCCGCCATTATCACAACCAAAATCAATCATGACCTCGCAAAACAGGCTTTTAAACTCAACTCCAAAACTTTCAATGACCATGACACTGGAACTTTTGTTCAAAGGATTATTTCCGATCCAGAACGCTCAATTTCAACACTTGCGAATATATTTGACACAATGACTGACATTGTTTCTGGTCTTATCATCACTATTTATATCATAACACTTGCAATATGTATTTGGATTGAAATTGTTAGACAAAGAGTGAGAAAACGAAATAGAAAAATTGAAAGAGAAGCGCACGATAAAGTCACATCTCTTACAACCGAAATTGTGAGAAGTGAACGCGACATCAAATCACTTAATCTTGAAAATAAACTTGGCGAAATCTCAAATCAAACATTTCAAAATTATTGCCAAAAACAATACAACACACAAAAAACCGATGTCAACTTTTGGTCTTTTAGAAGTCTTATTATAGAAATTGTTTCAGTTTCAATTCTAATACTTGGAATAATTCTTATGGAAAAAAGCCTTTTCACTCTCGCTGGTTTTATGATTGTCTATTCAAACAACTCATCTCTTTACAATTTTATATGGGGATTTGGCAATATTTCTGCAAATATTGTTGAC
>CAOJNR010000019.1 GCA_948439925.1 uncultured Clostridia bacterium | reverse complement strand
GACTTTTAATGACGGCGCAAGCGTGGAAGGCTCAAACTTTGTTGGTGGAATTGTTGGCTTTGCGTTCGCAAACAGCACACTCAAAAACCTTACAGTCGAGAATGTAAGAGTTACTGCAAGCAGAAGAGTCAATGGCAACTCTGATGAAGAGATACTCGATGCTGACTCTCTGTCAGACCTTCGCAAAAGCAACGAATTTAACACAATCGCAACCAGTCTTTATTCAACTCTTGACAGAACAACCATTAAAGGACTGAGAACAAAAGTTGAAAAAATGTCTTATGCAGGTGGAATTGCTGGATTCCTTGATATATTTGAGGGAAATGGCAATGATGCTTACTATTCTGAGTCAGACTTTGAAAAATCAAAGGATTTCCTCAGTTATAACGTTGCAAGCATTAAAGCTGAGGGCACAACTTTCGTTCAGTCAGCGGTGGCGGGTGGTCTTGTCGGACTTTCTGGAAGCAACACTGCAATTAAAGACGCTCAGCTTATCATCAATGGAACAATGACAAACAATCAAACACACATTGTTTCAACCAAGTATTACGCTGGTGCAATAGTTGGGCAATCGTTCGGAACACTCTCTCAACTTGTTGCAACACACACAAAAGATATTCAAGAAACTATCCAAATCAATATGGGTAGATACTATCTGAACAATTCATTCGATAAATCGCTTGAACGTGGAGCGATTGACATATTTGATTCAATCAGCGGTGATTATGACCGAATTGCAGTCGGCGGACTTGTTGGCTATGTTGGCAGTGGTTCAATGAATTTGTCATACTCAAACCTCAATGCAGTCGACATGAATGCTCAGTATGCTGGCGGTCTTATCGGCGAAATTGAACTTACTGATAAGGTTCAAGTATACAAGTCATCAAATGGTTCAATTCAAGGCTACAAAAGCAAGTATATCATCAACCAAGCCTATGCAAGCGGTGACGTGCGTGGGAATGTTGCTTCGGGCGGTATCATCGGAAAACTTAACAAAAACAGCACAGCAGACGAAAATGCAAGTGTTGCTCTTCATGCAGTAAACAGCGTTAACTTCTTCTCTGTTTATAACTATATGACAGATGATAACTATGCTGATGCAAACAACTATGCAATCAATGTTTTCGAGCAAAACAATATCCACGCTTTCGTCGGCGAGTTTGCAAAAAATTCAGATGATGGAACAAAATTGCCTAATGACACGATAACAAACAGTGAAGGTCAAACGGCTGATAACACAAACATTGTTTCTGACCTCAGTCCATGGATTTCATTTGTTGTTGAAGAATCGCAAGAAATTCAACAAGACGAAAATGGCAACGATAAAGTTATCACAACCCAAGGCCCAACTGTCAGCAGAATCTATCGCTATTTCACAACGCAAACAACACAAAATCAACAAACAACCAATGTGAATGTTTCTCCTCTTTTTGCTCCAAATGTTCGCAGTGAAAAGATTAAAGGAAAAATAGGTGAAGCAGAGGTAAAATATTTAACTATGACCGAAGAGCCAGCTAAATACACCGATATAAAAACTGGTAAGTCTTTCACACAAGGTTCATTCCTCAACAATTCATATTGGTCAAGTGACAACTGGATTCATGAGGACACAACTCTCTTCCCAACACTCAAATATACTGACGCTTTCGGCTATATTTTCTATCTTGACGCCTATGATGAAAGCATAAAAGCAACGCTTGATGCAATGCGCCTCAACAAAAACATCGAAGTTGTTGTGAGAGGAAGAGTCAGCAAAGATACCGAAAATCAGTTTGCAGATGTGGATATAAGAGCTTATCTGCAAAGATACTCTGCCTTCACAGAAATAGAATCTTTTGCAGGAACGATCAGAGGCGGTGGAACAACAACCTCAGAAGGTAATCCAGTCAAAGTTATCCTTGATAAGCCACTTTTCAGTAACATAGCTTCTGGCTTTACTATCAGAGATACAGTGATTTCTTTTGAAAATAATGGTTCGGCATACGATAACTTGTTTGCAAGTAGCAACACTGACTTTGCAGGTGCATTTGTTAATGGTGCTATGACAGAAGCAGTGATTTCAAATATGACCTTTGAATTCAATAGTCCAGGCATAAAATTGATTGGCAAGAATGTTGGACTTATAGCAACTGAACTTCAAAGCACAAATGTTTCAGGCACAAAAATTGTGCTGAACACAGCTAATTGGAAAAACACTGCAACTTTCTTGAATGTTTCACCAGCTGTTGAAAATGTTGGCTTGTTCGCAGGTCAATTAGAACAAAACTCAGCCGTTCGTCAAATGAATTTCTCAATGAACACAATCGAAGTGAATGGCGATATGTTAGACACTCTTATTGCAGTAAACCTTTCAACAAACAACAATCAAACGCAAATAGACACTAATAAATCGCTTTCACTTGGTGCTATGATTGGCTGTGTTTCACAAGCTGAAAACACTCAACCTTTCAGAGTTGACCTTCAATCTGTGACCACTCAAACTTTGAAATTTGATACAACAAATTCAGATTACTCAACAATCCAAGTTGGTGGACTTATTGGTTTTGTTTACAAAAATATTGGACTGAGTGCCAACTCAAATATAACAAGTGGCACAAATCAAGATTTCGTTTCAAGTGAACTTAGTGCTGAAAAAGAAGGTGGTGATCTCTTCTACGGCGGTCTTGTTGGCAAAGTTAGTGATTCTGGCGGAACTGTTTCAATATCGAACATAGGAGGCGGTTCATCACAGATTAAAACAAAACTTAATTCATCAAATAGATGGGGCACAATTTACTATGGCGGACTTGTCGGCAAATCAAAGCGTCAAATCTCTGTTCAAAACTTTAAGACATATAATGTGACAAACCGTGAAACATCCGCAACAGGTATGTTCAATTTAAGTAACGACCTTGTTTATACAACAAATTCAATCTCAGCAGACAAAATTTACTATGGCGGACTTGTTGGCCAAGGCACAACTGTTAATATTTCAGCTCAATCAAATGCAAATATTGAATTTAGTTCTGCAAGTGACGAACATGTCAACATCATTTCACTCAATGCAAGTGAGGTTCATGCAGGCGGACTTGTCGGCAGTGCTACCACTGCAACACTCAACGGAAATGGTAAAGTCAGAGTGACAGATTCATTCAATATTAAAGGTGGAACAGCAAATATTGGTGGATTTGTGGGTGACGCTGAAAATATCACAATTCAAACATCAGGAGTTGTAAATGGCAAAATAAGCCGTTATGACGGACATATCCTCTTGGATACATCTTCTTCAATAAATGCAGGCGGAATTGTTGGAAGCATTTCATCTAACTCAGCAAACAACAATCAGCCTTCAAACACAGCAACACTCAACAAGCTCTCTTTCGGTGGTGATATCAGACTTTCATCTGACGCATCATCAACCGCAAACCTTGGTGGAACTGCTGGATACATTAAAGCAAACTCAATCAATTTGTCAAATAACTATAACTATGGTGACGTCTTTGTTGCAAAAGACAAAGGCTTAATTGGAGCAGATTACTATTTTGGCGGTCTTATTGGAAAAGTGGATCAAGCAGACGGAGCAACAGGAACAGTAATAACAAGCTCAAATTATAGTTTGGTTACACATAACAGCGATAAAACAACCAAAGATTCAAGCGGTGTTAGTATAAAAGCTTTATTCGGTAGCGGAAAAAGTTCAGCAAAAGGAAACAATTTCTATAACCATGGCGTAACCCTCACAACTGATGATCAAGGCAGGGATATGGCTTACATGACTGGATATAGTGAAGGATCAGGAAGATATGGATATGGTGATTATCATAACGAAACATTAAATAACGTTATCACAAAAATAATCGAAAAAGCCGTGACAGGAAGCTTTGATGCAGGAACAAAACTTAATCCGATAGAGTTGACTGGTATGGAGTCAGAATCTAAAAATGCAAAAATATCAGGAACAACAAGCATAAAATATTATTATTTAAGTTCAGACCTTGAAATGACTTGGGAAAATGATTCAAAATCTTATACTCTTTCAAATGTCGCAATCGTTGGTGATGCATTCACTTTGTCTTTAAATAGTTTTAAAGGAAAATTCATCAATCAAATCAACAGCTATTCATACATTTCTGACCTTGTTGTCAATGTTAAGGATATGATAGTTGGTGAAAACAACAAAAGTGGCGAATTGAAAGTTGGCGGTCTTGTTGGCGAATTGAAAAGAGGTATAATCTTCGCAGTTGGCATTGACGGAAATATTGAGGTTGCAGGTTCAAAAGCAGTAGCTGTTGGCGGTCTTGTTGGAAATATGCAAAGCGGAACAATCAGTGACAGTTACAGCGTTGCTGACATCCTCTATCGTGCGAGTTCAACGGGTAGCACTACTGATTCAGTTAGTGCATCAGGTATTATTGGCTTCGGTTCAGCAAACAAAGGTGAAGCATACATCCACGGCACATTCAGCGGTGGTTCGCTCACAAGCTATATTGATGCAAACCTTCATGCATTTGCTGGTGGCTCTGGCATTTCAATCAGCAATTCATACACTTACACTTACCTCGATCAAAATGACCACACAACTACAAAAGAGCTAACAGGAAGTGTTGATGTTTGGGGTGGTAATGGTTCAAATGTAAAAAACTCAGCAACATACGATAAAAATGCTTTAAATGCAACTCCTTCTGATAATGGAGGCGTAGATTATTCTAGTGTTGGTTTTAAAGGTGATAAGAATCTCAACTTTAACTTTGGCTATCCAACAAGAACAGGATTCAATTATCTCAGACCTTCTTCGTTGTATAGTTATAAGGCAGATGACACTAGAACAAAAACATTAACAATAGATAACTTGCCAGTTGAAATAGAAAACAAGGCACAACTTTATGGTTACACTTACACACGTCTATCAGTCAAAGAAACAAACAATTTGACAAGCAATCTTGCATTTGGTATACCAAATGCATCTGTGCTAAATATTTTTAAAGCAGGTAATAATATTGGCAAGGCTAACAATGTAAAGCAATATTTCCTTCTTAATGATATTGACTTGTCAAAAACGGCTTATACAGCTAACAATTTCTTAGTAAAAGATACAAGTGGACTTGTTAAAATTCCAGAACAAACTAATTTTGATGGAAACGGACATACACTTCACAATTTCCAAAACACAATTTTTACTGACTTGCAAGGCAGAAAAGTGACTAATTTACGTATCACCAATGACGCAGATAAGGAATTGTCCGCACCACTTCTTGTAGGAACTTTAAACGGCACCACAGTTTCAAACCTCACTCTTTCAGGAAGAATAACTGGAACTGTAAATAATGACTTAGGCGCTGTGGCAAATACTGCGACTGGCTCAACTATCTTAACCGCTGTGACAAACATGGTAAATATTGCAGTTGATGCAGGAGTTAATATTTCAGTCGGAGGTTTGGTTGGTGCAGTTAATCGTGATGCCAGCTTAACAATTAGCTATTCTTCAAACTATGCACCAATAGAGGTTGCAAATTCTTCAAAATCAATAGTATGTGCAGGCGGACTGGTAGGGACATCATTAAACACACTTAATATTTATAATTCTTACAATGCAAATGCCATCATAAGTGGTTATAGAAGTTCAATATCAGGAAATGCAGTAGGTGAAAATGCAGATTACAAAACAGGCGGAATTGTTGGTTGTTCATTAGGAACCATTGGTATTTATAATTCATATAACTCAGGAATAATCAAAGCAGGAAATAAGAATGTTGAAGGCGGTAAAGTTGCCTACGCTGGCGGAATAATCGGACATGCCACATCAACTATCACAGTTAGCAACTGTTTCAATGAAGGTTCTATCGAAGCTCTTGGCAAAGACCCTGAAACAGTTACTGAAATTCAAGCAAGCAAAGGTAGTTCAGTTGGCGATGGTCCATTGAGCAAAGAATATTCCAATATGAAAATCACTGTCACATTGCTTCAAAAGGAAGGACAGAAAGTGAATGTTCATGCTTATGGAATCGGATATTTTGGTGATGATGGTATACAAGAGTTTAAATGCAATAGTTCTGGTGAAGTTATAAGAAACGGAATTCATACTTCTTCCGAAAGTAGTGCTCTGCTATTATCTTCTGTTGAGGTGACAGATGGCTATGGCGGAATTAAAAAATTGTATAATGGAGTTGATATAGAGAATTGCTGGTCTTTTGGTTACTACGATTCTGCAAGTCCGTTAAACCAAAACGCACTGTATACTTATTTTGAAAGTTATTATTATAGACTTTATCAGCCATATGAAAAAAATATTTCTGTGGCAAACGGTGGAATTAATGGTTTGTTGACTGGTGATGTTTATGATATCCCAGTTAAAAAAGACGCTGATGGCAAAATAGTAGGACATTATAAACAAAATCTTTCGTTTGATGACCAAATGGTTCCTGTTTCAACAGTGTATAGAATTCCATATCAAAATTATGTTCAGCTTGCTGTTCCTGGTGCAAAAAAACTTTGTTTTGACGCCAGAGTAAGAATGCTTTATTTCGGCATGTATGAAAACTATGAACTTCTTCAAGTTAACTTCTTTGATGGAAAGCTAAGAGGAACCGGAAGCGAATCATCATATAATGGCTACGCCTCAGTATTTAATGGATCAAATATTTCGAATAAAAACAATGAAAATTCGTCAGTTGAGATAGATAATATTAAATCAAACACAATTTACTATACATCTGGAAATTTTGATGGTTCAACAACAATTAACGGCAGTTCATATACTTTGGTAGGAAACAATAGTGACGCAGTCAAAGCTTTAACTGCTGATAATACTATACTTGAATTTAATGTTAGCTTGAATTTTTCTAATGGAGATAGTAATTTAAGTAACGTTAACGAACGATATTTATCAGTGAGTGTTGCAAATATATATCAAGGTGACAAACTCGTAGGTGATTATGCAGACAGTAGCAATATTAGCCATGTATCTGGCAATACATATCAAATACAAGTTACAGGTCCATTTAAAAAAGGTGTTTATAAACTTAATGCAACAGTGGATTATAGAAAAGATAACTCATATAATTTCTCAGACCTTGCAGGAGCAGTTGTCGTTGATGATGTTGAAGGCTCTGATACATATGGATTGTTTGGAATTTACATGCCTAATTTTGATAATGGCTTTGTTGACAATAGTTTGTCTTTAAAAAAGGATGACAAACAATTTTCTGGTGTGGTGAATCTTGTTGATGATGAAGATAACCTATATTATATGATATATAATAATAATACACTTTATTTCGTTCCTGACGCTACATTAGTTCAAAAAGATCAACTTGATAAACCTGTTAATCGAATTGAAGGCACATATGACTTGGGAACATTTAAAAGCTTATTTGCAAATAAAACATTTACTGCAATGCTTCAAGAAACAATAACAAACATATCTTCTGGTATAACAATAACGCAAGAACAAGTTTCTTCTGGAAGCAATATTAGTGTTAAGCAAGATTCAATAACTTATAAAGGCACTGATGAATTTGTTAATAAACAGATTGTAACAAATTATATTGCGTCCGCTGATGTGACTGATGGCAAAAAAACAGTAGTTTTAACACTTAATAACAACCTTCTGTTTGACGGGTTTGAACATAAATATGTTGGTTTCTATGATGAAACAAGTGACCCACTTTTCAGCTATGATGGTGATGGTAACTTTAATATTAACACAGGTCTTAAATATATTGCACCAAGCGACAGTGCATACATAGATTTTGAGATTGTTAGTGCACAAGACAATGAAGTTACAATAGTTTTGGATAGTGAGGCAAACATCAATGATTTCATCGCTATTATAAATAATAACTCAAAGATTGCTCCAATTATCAAGCTGGAAAATAAACATCTTGGAAGCTATGATAGGGTAGATTCTATTGATGATAATTATGAACTTCAAACTTCTATCTGGTCTGATTATAGTTCTGGAACATTTGTAAATGGCGAAGAGTTTTATGAAATTGATGAAAGTGGCAATATAGTTATTAAAGATATAAGTGGCAAAAGCTACACATATGGAAATGTCACAGTTTACGATCAATATCAAGCTCTGACTTTCAATATGGGTGTAAAAGTTATTTCCACAATTACAGGCGAAGATAGAAACGGATCTATTATAATTAATGGTGAAGAAAAGCAAGGATTTGAGTTTGAAAAAACTTTAAATGCCAATTCGAGCGGTATGTTGAATGTTGATATTGTTGGTAAAGTTGAATACGATAAAATTTCACAATTCCAAGTTGTTGGTGGTCAAAATGAAACTGTCACTTTAACAGACGTGAACCTTAACTTTGTCAGCAAAGAAGATAAGACATTATCTTTCTCTTCTCATTACGATAATAACTTTAACCTAGATGGTTATTCTATTATTAAACACTTCGACGAAAATAATATAGCAGTTTATAATGTTGCGCTATTAGACGGTTACACTCAAATATCAGATAGTGAACAGACTCCTATTGCTCGATTTAAAGATGGCATATATGAGAAATACGCAGATGGAACATGGAATCAGATTTCATCATCTGAAATAGAGGCTTTTGAACTGACTTACACTACGATAGATGAAAACGAACAAGAAATTACAAGAAATTTCACAATAAATTTAGCCCACCTTCCAACTTTCTCAGAATTGGAAATCAGCAAAGATTATAGAATAAACTCTTCTTCAAAAGTTGAGTTGTTACTAAACGATGAAGATAACACAGTTGGTGAATATCTTTATAGCAAAACAACAACGAGTTCGACTGATTGCATCTTCAAAGATCCAACTTGCGACAATGTTTATGGAACTTTAAGTGATGTTCAAGAAGGAATAAGTATCAATCTTGATAATAAAAAAGCAACATTGCAAGATATAAAGGCAAGCAAGATTTCAAATTCTGTTTCATTTAACATAGTTGAAAGTCAATCTCTGTCAAATGTTAATAATACAAACACTGTTGAAGTAACCAGTAATCCAAAACTTTTGAATTTGATACTGACTGAGGATATTTTTGCAAATGCAAATAACAATAACAAATTAAAGCAAAACATAAGTATTTCTGGAAATGGATATTCAATAAGATTTTATAATGGTGATCATTCATTGTATATTTCTCATAATAGTAGTCACTTTATAAGTAATTGTCAATTATTGGGTGTTGTAAAACAGCAATCATTTTTGAAAAACTACGCTAACACTAAAAATGTTTCGACTTATGGCATTATAATTAATCCTAAAACTAGCACCCAAATTATACACACCACCTACACAAATGGAAGTATGCTTAATAGCTTTGTTTCAGTTAAAGCTGCTGATGCTACCGGTTTTGGTGGAGATGGAAATAGCATATCTCTTGGATCCGCAGAAAAGATAGCAAATTATGGTTCATTATTTGCTGGAAACGGTAAATATGGGAAGTCTTACACATCAACGACTACCACACAAAATGGCGGTGGAAATGGTGGAAATGGCGGAAATATAATTATTCAAAAGAAAGAAAATAATCATGGACTTATTGTTGCAGGTTATGGCGGAAATGGTGGAAGTGAACAAGTTGGCAATGGCGGTGATCTTGGATTTAAAATGGGAAAACCTTTTATTTATTATATTTTCCAAAATGAAGACAAGAATATTATATCTGAATTGATAAAAACAACCACTCCTAAGCAACAAACAAAGAATGACAAAGGAGTTCGAACCAAAGGATTAGGTGGAAGTAATGGATATGAGGCAAAAATTGTTGTTGATCCATCAAATAATGAAGCAACTATAATACAAACAGCAGATTTAATAGCATTAAAAACAAATGAAGAGATCAAAGCTTCTGATTTTGTCGAAGGTGCCGTAGGTTCTGAACTTATTTGGCTTGCGGGACATTCAAAGTCGAATAAAGATGATAATATTCGTTTAAGAGGTCGAAAAATTTCAAGAGATTGGACTTTTGGATATTTGTGGATGGGTGCTAATCCTAATCAAACTTTCGTTTGGGCTTATGGTTCTGGTACTGACCTAAAAATGAACTGGGAAGGATATCTCTCGCAAAATAATAACGAAAATTTTACAGGTTGGAATATTTTTAACCTTTATAAAAAGTCTGGTCAAGGAAATCCAGATGATAAACTGGAAAGGATATTCTCAAATGTAAAGAATGGAACTTGGAATAATTTGACATGGACGATAAAAAGCTAACAATTTCATTATTGACAAAAAGAAATGTTATTCGACATAAAACGACGGGAGGGGTGAAGTTGTTTCAAAAAAAAGATTAAAAAGTTTTGAAACAACTTCAAAATCTCTTGCTGTAAATTTGCGAATATGCTAAAATATTAACATCAAAAAACACTATGTTTTTGTGCTTTCTATTAGTGCAAAAAGGTGATAAAATTTTGCTTTTTTTAAGCGTTTATATACTATGAAAGGAGAAAAACGATGAAGGACGAGAAAAATATCCATGCTGGGCATCGTGGTAGGCTTTTGGATACAATATACAAAGCTGGAATTGAAGCCGTCAGTGAAGTTCAAGCAATGGAATTTATTCTCACATACATCTTTCCGCGTGGTGATGTCAATCCGCTTGCGCACAGACTTCTTGACAAATTTGGCAGTATAGCAAATGTTTTGGAGGCTGACCTAACTGAACTTGTCACCGTTCATGGCATAGGTGAGAGGGCAGCGAAAATGATGAATGAACTCACTGATATTTTTTATCTTTATTCAACTTGCAAACGAACTAAGCGCGAAAATTTGTCAGGATATGATGCTTTGTTTGATTATTCTGAGCAGTTATTGAGATTTAAAAACGTTGAAGAGTTTTATATTGTTGGATTGGATGCAAATAAAAATGTTGTTGGCCGTCGAAAGCTTGCAACAGGTTCAATAAATATGGTTGGCATAAAGCCACTGCAAGTTTCAAACTTTTTATCTTCAACACATTCTGCGATGGTTTTTGTTATGCATAATCATCCAGGCGGAAAAGCTGAACCTTCAAAACAGGATAAACTTGCAACAGAGCATTTGATAAAATTATTCACAACCTTAGGCGTTGCTTACTTAGACCATGTGCTCGTGGGCGCTGATGGAGTGTATTCCTTTTTCAAGAGCAAAAAAGTGCGAGAGTTTTTCTGATGATGTTTCAAGTTTATTGGCAGACAGTATCAAGCGACCAGTTTGGCAAGCAGTGAACCTATGAAGCTTGCGATTATAACGCTAAACAAAATCAAAATATATATCCAAAAAGGGAAGGTGATTGCCTTCTTTTTTTGTGATACTTTGTTTTCAAGCATTTTGTAACCATATGGCAGAACGCACAAGCAAAAAACTCCGTCATCATCATACTTGATTGATATGCAGTCAGAGTGTTCAAGAAAGGTCAAAATATTTTTGAGTCCATCATAGTCAACTCGTGAGCGCTCAGGCATGGCAGAAATTATATCGCGTGACTCAACGATTTTGTATCCGCCATTTTTGCACTCTTTCACAAGAATTTTCAAAATGATAAGTGACTTTGCGTCTAACATTTGTTAAATGTTTGGCAAAAAGATAAAAAATATACCTAAGTTAAATTTGTTTTTTGGTGTAAAAAAGCGATAAATCGGAAAAAATATTTAAAAATAACTGTATTTTATGGAGGCGTCAAGCGGGCATGGCAAGTCGAAAAGAAAAACTTGTGATGACTTATCTATGTAAAGTGTGTTCTGGCAAGAAGACTCAGCTTGTTTCTCCCAATGAAATTGCCGAAGATCTATCAAATAAGGTTGTGCTTTCAGTTGCCGAGATTGATGAAATTTTAACATCGCTTTCCATGGATAACTACCTTGATTTTGTTGTTTCCGACTCTAAAAATGGCTATTATTATTGCGTTAATCTCAAAAAAAAAGGCATATCATATATCGCCGACAGCAAAAAATCACGCAAGGCGCTCGGTCTGCTTGTTCTTCGCAGTATTTTTCTTGCAACGGTCAGTTTTGTTTTTGGTGTTATCCGTTTATTTTCCATTTTGTTCGTTTCCTTTGTTTTGTTCGTTTTTGCCTTGTTGCTTCGGTGTTACTTCCAATTTCCCCCCCCTCCTCTCCCACCCCCCCCCCCCCCCCCCCCCCCC
>CAOJNR010000018.1 GCA_948439925.1 uncultured Clostridia bacterium | reverse complement strand
TCTTTCAAGAAGAGATAATATTGACAGAAATATTGACCGAAATTTTGAGCGCCGAGAAAGCGTGGACAGGCGCGATAACCTTATGTCGCGAGATAATAATGACAGGCAACTTGGACGTGAAAACTTGGAACGCCGTGACAGTTTTGAAAGAAGAGAAGGAAAAGAAAACCTCGACCGCAAAAAACGTTTCGTTGAACTTGATGGCGAAGAAAAGTCAGAGCCAATCAAGCCTTATCGTTATTCTCGTCCTTCACTCGACCTTATCACAACTCAGTCTGATGACCTTTCAATGTTTAACGAAGAAATCCCAATGAAGAGGGTGGCACTTGAAAATGCACTTGAAAAATTTGGAGTTCCTGCCAAAGTTCAAAGTGTGGTTATTGGTCCAACTGTAACACGCTATGAAATTGCAATGCCAGAAGGCATTTCAGTCAAAAAAATTCTTTCGCTTGATGCCGATATAGCGTATGCTCTTTCTGCAAAAGGGCAAATTCGTATTGAAGCTCCAATTCCGGGAAGAAGCATTGTTGGTATCGAAGTTCCAAATTCAAAAGTTGCAAAGGTCAGCATAAAAGACGTGTTGCAGTCAAAAGAGTTCACAATGAGCCCTTCTCCACTTACTTTTGCACTCGGAAAAGATATTGCAGGAGCTGTCAAAGTTTGCAACCTTCAAAAAATGCCACACCTTTTGGTTGCAGGAACAACTGGCTCTGGTAAGTCGGTTTGCCTCAACTCAATTATTGTTTCGATACTTTATAAAGCAAGTCCAGATGAAGTTAAGTTCATCATGATTGACCCTAAGCAAGTTGAACTTTCAATGTATGAAGGTCTGCCTCATCTCGTTGTGCCAAAAGTTATCACTGACGCAAATAAAGCGGTTAACGCTCTTGGCTGGGCGGTTGAGGAAATGGAACGCCGTTTCAACCTTATCAGTGAAGCCAGAGTTCGTAATATCGGTGAATACAACCAAATTGATGACGTCAAGAACGGTAAAAAGAAGAAAATGCCATATATTGTTATCATATTTGACGAGTTTGCTGACTTTATGGTTGAACATAAAAATGAAATTGAAAACAAAATTCAGCGTCTTGCACAAAAGGCTCGTGCTGCGGGTATTCACCTCATTCTTGCAACGCAAAGGCCTTCAACCGATGTGGTCACTGGAACAATCAAAGCAAACTTCCCAGCGCGTATTGCATTCAAAGTTGCAGGGCGTGTGGACGGTGAGGTTATTCTTGGTTCAACTGGTGCTGAAAAACTTTTGGGCTGGGGTGATATGCTTTATAAACCAGCTGACTCAGCGCCTGCTCGTCTTCAAGGATGTTTCATTGACACGCCTGAAACAAAAGATATAGTTTCTTACATCATTGAAAACAATGAAGAGCAGATTGATATTGATGCCCAAAACGCAATCAACGGCATGAACAAGTCTTCTGGCGGTGGTGATAGCGATAACAGCATGGATCCACTTCTTCCACAAGCACTTAAAATTTGCATTGATAACGGTGTTGCGTCAACCACTATGGTTCAGCGCAAACTTTCCATTGGTTATCCTCGTGCGGCACGCATAATTGACCAAATGGAAGAGAGGGGATATATATCTTCGGCAGAAGGCTCAAAACAGAGAACGGTTTACACTTCAATCGAAGAATTCTATCAGATTTTTGGGGATAACTATGACTAAAAAAGAACTTATGGATAAAAAGGTTTCGGCAATTTCGCTAGGTTGTGATAAAAACAAAGTCGACCTTGAAAAAATGCTTGGAAGAATAAAAGAGTATGGTTTAGAGATTGTGGCTGATGTGGAATATTCTGACATCGTCATTGTCAACACCTGCGCTTTTATTCAGCCAGCAGTCGAAGAGGCGATTGCAAACATTATCGAAATGGAAGAACTTAAAAAACTGGGAAAAGTTGAGAAAATAATCGTGACTGGTTGTTTTCCAGAAAGGCATTTTTCTGAAATGAAAGAGAATTTTCCGCTTGTCGATACTTTTCTTAAAATTCGTGAAAATGTGGACATATGCAAAGTTATTGAAACTTTATATCAAGTGCCACAATCAAAAAAATTTGGTGAAGGTCAGCGCGTTTTCACTCACTCAGGCGCTTATGCTTATCTGAAAATTGCAGACGGTTGCAACAATGCATGTTCTTATTGCACAATTCCAAGAATTCGTGGAAGATATGTGTCAGAGCCAATGGATAACCTTGTCAGCGAAGCGAAAAATCTTGTTGATAGAGGAGTGAAGGAAATCATCCTTGTCGCACAAGACACAACACGTTATGGCGAAGACCTCTATGGCAAAAATATGCTGATTGAGCTTTGCAAAAAACTTTGCAAAATTAAAGAACTCAAATGGATTAGGATTCACTATGCCTATCCTGAAAAAGTGACGAAAGAGCTTCTTGATTACATAACAAATGAAGAAAAAATGTGCAAATATCTTGACATTCCACTTCAACATATCGACAATGACATCTTGTTGAGCATGAGAAGAAGACTGGATGAGAATCAGACTCGCCAGCTTGTGAAAATGATAAAAGAGGAATATCCTTGGATTAAACTTCGCTCAACTTTCATTGTTGGCTATCCTGGTGAAAGCGGAAAGGCGTTTAAAAAACTTCTTCACTTTTTGAAAGAAACAGAACTTGACTATGCAGGATTTTTTCCTTACTCTCGTGAGCAAAACACAGCAAGTTTTTTCATGGATAAACAGATATCAAATTGGAAGAAAAACAGAAGACTTAAAAAAGTTCAAGCTCTTCAAGAGCGCATAATGAAAGATAAAAACTCTCAGGCTATTGGGCAAGAAATGGAGATTCTTGTCGACAGCTTTGATGAAAGCACAGGTGAATATCTTGGACATAGCCAAAATCTCTCACCTTTGGTTGACTTTGGTGTGCGTTTTGTGGATAATGGATGTGTGAGAGTTGGCGATATTGTCATCTTTTTCTATTTGGCGACATTTATTCCAGGTGGAAAGTTTATCTCAGCAGGGCTTTTTATAATAGCTTGCGTGACTGACTTTTTGGACGGATATTATGCAAGAAAATTAAACCAAGTGACTGACCTTGGCAAGTTTTTTGATGCCATTGCGGATAAAGTTTTGATGATGACTGGACTTATTCTCATGATTGGTGTTCCAGTTCGTTCAGATTTTAATGTGATTGCAAGACCAGTTGAGTTTGTTTCAGTTTGCGTTATCATCATGCTTGCAAGAGAATTTATTATCTCTGCGCTTCGACAAGTTGCTGGCGCAAAAGGCAAAGTTCTCGCAGCAGAGTGGAGCGGAAAAATTAAGGCAACACTTCAATACATAACAATTTCGCTCTATCTTGTTTACGCTGGATTTATTCAAGACACAACACTTCTTTTAGGCGAAAAGGCAGACCTTGCAAATGTGATAATCAATATTTTCCTTCTTGTTCTTCTCACAATCACAACACTTCTCACAATCTCATCAGGACTTGGCTATATCTTCAAAAATCGCGCTGTCTTTGCTGACGATAAAAGCAAAAAAGATATTGCTTTTGAAGCGAAAGAAGATAAAGTTGCAACTGAAAAAGAAATATTGGATGTGAAAACTGAAAATAAAACCATCAAGGAAAACGCGCCAAAACAAAAAAGCGCATCAAGGAAAAAGCAAAAATAAACAAAAGAGGCGATATGGAATTTAATGTTTATCTTTTTGTTGAACAAACAAAATTAAGTCAATTTGATTTTGATCCTATGACCATGCACAAGTTTTTTGCAATAAATGATTGTTGTTGCAAAAAGCTTGTTTTTTTGGATTATGACAAAACAAAGTGCTGGGAAGAATTTGAAAAAGAAGATGAATGTAAAATAGTTTTTATGGAAAATTCTCATATTGACGAATTCACTTTCTCTCGTCTTTCAAGCCTCGGCAAATATATCGGAACAATCGACGAACAAGCGCTTGTTTTTGAAAAGGATGAAAATAAGATTATTTTTTTGCCTGTTGACAACGACTGGCAGAAATTATTGAAAATTATTTTAAAGCTTAAAGAAGGGCAAAAAACATATTCATTCCAGATTTTTGCAAGTGATATGCAAGAGGTGAAAAAGGAGCTTGAAGATATAAAGTCGTCATTTGAAGGCCTTAAATTTTCTTATTTTTATAATAATCTTTTGTGTGATATTGTTTTGTCATATCAAGGAAAGCTTGGCGAAATTGATGAGGTTCAGCTTAGAGTGGCGTCGAAGTTTAAAGATTTTATCATAAGTGAAAATGGACTTGAAATTGAACAGGCGATTTTCGGACTTTTGAGATTAAAGAATTGTAAGATTGCCATTTATGACAGTGCGACAGGTGGACAACTTGAACAAAGATTGTTTGCAAAGCAAAACTTTGATGAGGTTTTGGCTCATGCCAGCATTGAAAGTGAAATTTGTCAGCCAAGTGCCGAGGGAGTTTACAACTTTTCACTGAATAAACTCAAAAATTGTGGTGCGGAAATTGTTTTTGCAATCACAAAAGAAAGAAGGGCTGAGTGCGAAGAATATATCTTTGCGATTGCCGACAAAAAAGCTGTTCATGTTTATAAAAATAAGTTTATGGGACATGGCAATAAGATTATGGCAACAAATTCCGCACTCTTTCAATTATTCAAAAAATTAAAGCAAAATGATTTTGCTTTTTAAAGAAAATTTGTTAAAATAGATATGTAAAATATAAGTTGATAAAAGGAAAAAGAATTATGGCAACAATTAAAGATTCAAAAAAAGATGCACTTGCAGACGCGCTTCTGCAAATTGAAAAACAATATGGAAAAGGCGCAATAATGAAACTTGGTGACAGAGTCAATCAGCCTATTGATGTTATTCCAACAGGATGCTTGACACTTGACCTTGCGCTTGGTATTGGTGGAATTCCAAAGGGTAGAGTTGTTGAGATTTATGGTCCTGAATCATCAGGTAAGACAACTGTTTCACTTCATATAATTGCTGAGGCACAAAAGCAGGGTGGAACTGCTGCCTTTATTGATGCTGAGCATGCACTTGACCCTATTTATGCTGAAAAACTTGGCGTTAAACTTGAAGACTTACTTGTTTCTCAACCAGACAATGGTGAGCAAGCGCTTAACATCTGCGAAATGCTTGTTAAGTCTGGTTCAGTTGATATCGTTGTTGTTGACTCAGTGGCAATTGATGGCGAAATGGGTGATAACCATGTCGGACTTCAAGCAAGAATGATGAGTCAGGCTCTTCGTAAACTTACTGGAATTATCAATAAGTCAAACACAACCGTTATATTTATCAACCAACTTCGTGAAAAGGTTGGCGTTATGTTTGGTTCTCCTGAAACCACAACTGGCGGTAAGGCACTTAAATTCTATTCTTCAATTCGTCTTGATGTTCGCAAAGTTGACACAATCAAGGACGGCGCAAACATCACTGGAAACCGCACACGTGTGAAGGTTGTGAAGAACAAGCTTGCTCCTCCATTCAGAATCGCTGAATTTGATATTGTTTATGGCAAGGGTATCAGCCAAGTAGGATGTCTTGTTGACCTTGCACTTAATGGTGATATTATCAAGAAATCAGGCTCTTGGTTCTCATATAATGACGAGAAAATTGGTCAAGGAAAAGAAAATGTTAAAGCTTTCCTTGAACAAAATGTGGAGCTTTATAATGAAATTATGGATAAAGTTAAAGCACAAAGTGGTCTTGTGCCAACAGATGAGAGTTCTGACGAAGAGTAGGTGCGCGGAAATAATTTTTGCATTAGCAAAAATTGCAAAGCGCGCTGATGGCGCGCTTTGCGCATGACAAAATGCCATGCAATTTCCGCGCGTATCTCGGGCGCCCAATCTCATCTCAGAAAACCAAGTTGTTTAACGATCAAAATAAAATTGTTTCATGAAAAAAACTGATTTTAAATCTGTCAACTTGTGAGTAATGGATAAATGACTATTAAAAAAGCACCTAATTGTTAAGTGCTTTTTTTATATCTTTCCAAAAGATTTTCAATTTGTTGGACGGTAGAGTTTACTTTTTTTAACTTGTTGTTCTAAAATAATTTCCTTAATAGCAGATTTTAAATATTGCTTTTTCAGAGTGGCTAAATATACCACTTTTCTTTTTCCACTTTCTTTGGCGTTTTGATAAGTTCAAAGTCACAAATGTTTTCATTTTTGTTTTGTCCAACATAACTTGAAACTATGTAAAATTTTTCCTTTTCGTTAGGCAAACTGAGGTTGATAATCTGCTTGCCATCCTTGCCAGAAATTGAATAGACCTTGTTTTTTTCTTTTAAAGAGCCTTGATATATGTCATATGACACATAGTTTTTGCAAGCTATTGTTAAAACTACTTTGTTGCCATCGACCATACTTTTGTATTCCGGCTCTTCAAGTTTTGTCCACTTGCTTGAAACGTCAGTTGGCAGATTGAAAAGTGAAAACATTTCACTTTTTTTATAGCGCTCTGGCGTGAATGAATTTGCAAGCACAATGCGGTGATTTTCATCAAGTTCAGTCAGGTCTATGTCGCGCTCAACAATGCTGTCGGGCTTTGTGAATTTTGAGTCATCTTCAATCTGAGAGAAGAAAGCTTTTGCTATTTCAGTCGGCTGATTTCCGCCAGCGCATGAAATTGGTGTGTTGTCAAGATTGCCAATCCAAACGCCACAAGTGTAGGCTTTTGAGTAGGTTATATTCCACGCGTCAAGATTAAGGCGAGTGCCTTTCTTGCCGACAGTTCCTGTTTTTGAGGCGAGGTTTTTGTCAAGGCTGGCAAGTTTTTTTGCAGTTCCAGTTTGCGCGCAAGTGACAAGCATGTCATTAAGCATGTATGAAGCATCCTCTCTCAAAACATTTTCTTCCTCAGGTTTATGAACATAGACAAGTTTATCATTTTTGTCTGTGATAAAGGAGATAAATTTCGGAGCGCTGTATCTTCCTTTATTTGCAAAAGTCGAATATGCGCCAGCGAGGTCTAAAATGTTGCTACCATAAGTCATACCACCAAGCGCAAGAGCGTAGGAGTCATCACTTTCGTCAAACTTTATGCCCATTTCCTCAGCGTAAGCTTTTGCTTTATCAATTCCCACATAGGATAAAACTTTGACAGCTGGAATATTGATTGAACGAGCCAAGGCTTCACGCGCGCTGACATAACCACGATAGACTTCACCAACGTTTTTTGGATTATAGCCAGCAATGGTTGTTTGCTCGTCAAGCAGTTGCGTGCTTGGGTAAATTATGTCTTCGTTTAGTGCGGGGGCGTAGACAAGGATTGGCTTGATGAGTGAACCAGGCTGTCTTTTTGCGTCAAGAATTTTATAAGGACTTGAACCAAGATATGCCACGACTGCGTGCTTAGCGTTATCAAGCACTATTCCAGCATGGCTGTTTTCGGTTGGAGTGGATTCGATTGCGCTTTCAAGAGCCTTCTGCATTTCGTTGTTTTGATAGGTGTATATCTTATATCCAGCAAGTGCAATCTGGCGAGCTGGAAGGGCAAGAATTTTGCTTGCTTCATCAATAGCCGACTGGCTGAATGAATTTAACTTATTTTCCTTTTCAGTGTTAAGGTTGAGTTCAATCGGTTTGTTTTGTGCTGAGAGAAGCTCCTGTGTTGAAATTTTGCCATCTTTTGCCATTTCGCTTAGCACCAAATTGCGCCTTTTGAGGCAGTTGTCATAGTGTGAAATTGGGGAATACTTACTCGGCGATTTGATAATTCCAGCAAGGACTGCGCCTTCTTCCAAACTGAGATCGTGCGCTGGTTTTGAAAAATAGTAATTTGACGCATTTTCAATGCCATAGCAGTTGTTGCCAAAATAGATTATGTTCAGATATTGCTCCAAAATTTCTTCTTTTGAAAATTTGCTTTCAACTTTTTTGCTGAGCGCAATTTCTTTAATTTTGCGATTAAAAGTTTTTTCGCTTGTTAGCTGAGTGTTTTTGACAAGTTGCTGAGTTATTGTTGAAGCACCTTCTTTGAGCGAAACAGTTCTAAGGTTTTTGACCATTGCGCCAAGTATGCGTTTATAGTTGACTCCGCCATGCGAATAAAAATTCTTATCCTCGATTGATATAAATGCCTCTTTTGCATGCTCAGGAATGCTTTCAAACTTGACATAACTGCCGTTAAAGGTGTTGTTTTCTTTTATCTCCTTATTCTCACTGTCAAAAACTGATATAGCAAGGCTTGGCGAGGTGAGCTTTTCTTCGTCGAGTTCAATCTTGCTTGCAGAGGCATAAACTGAAACAATATAGAAACTTAGCGCAAGAAAAGTTGCGACCAAAAGACCGAAAACAGTAAGCAAAATTATCTTGACAATTTTTTTCATCGGGTTTATTATGTTTAAAAACAAAGAAAATATTTATACGATACATAATTTCATTTGATAAAATGACAATTTTATTGTATAATCTCTGTGTAAGAATTTTTTTACTTTTAGAGGAAAGATTATGAAATACTTTATTGTGACCTATGGTTGCCAGATGAATGTGCATGAATCTGAAAAAATTGCAACCATACTTGAAAATATGGGCTATACATGTGGGCAATCGAGAGAAGAAGCTGACATTATTGTTTTCAATACCTGTGCAATTCGCGAAGGTGCTGAGGATAGAGTTTTTGGCAATGTTGGTGCACTCAAAAAACTTAAAAAGAAGAATAAGAACCTTATAATCGCACTCTGTGGCTGTATGACTCAAAAAGAAAAAACAGCTGATTACATTATGAGGACTTTTCCATTTGTTGACATCTGCATTGGCACTTTTAACCTTTCAAAACTTGGTGACTATATCGAAGCTGTGAAATTTGGAAGAAAAAGAAAGACTGAAATATGGCAAGAAGGTGACATAGATGAGAGTATTCCATACACCAGAACAAGTGGTGACAATGCGTGGGTAAATATCATGCAGGGCTGTAACAACTTCTGCACATATTGCATTGTGCCATATGTGAAAGGCAGAGAAAAGAGCAGAAAGGAAGAAGACATTTTGAATGAAATCAAGGCTATCATTGCTGAGGGGAAATACAAAAAGATAACCTTACTTGGTCAAAATGTCAATTCGTATGGCAAGGATTTAAGTCCACAAGTTCCTTTTGCAAAGCTTTTAAAAGATATTTGCGCGCTTGATGGCGATTTTACTTTAAGCTTTATGACAT
Source organism: uncultured Clostridia bacterium (assembly GCA_948439925.1). GTDB lineage: Bacteria > Bacillota > Clostridia > Christensenellales > UBA1242 > Caccovivens. The sequence goes on along the minus strand of CAOJNR010000018.1, from coordinate 2,955 downwards.
CGCATCCAAAGGATTTGACTGATGAGGTTATTGACACTATTGCAAACGAGGCAAAGATTGAAAAATATATTCACTTGCCAGCGCAAAGCGGTGACAATCGAATTCTCAAACTGATGAACAGAAAGTATACGAGAGAAGATTATATCAAAATCATAGATAAAATCCATGCAAAAATTCCTACTTGCAGGATCACGTCAGACTATATTGTTGGCTTCCCAACCGAAACAGAAGAAGAGTTTGAAAGGACAATGTCGCTTGTTGAATATGTGGGTTATGACAACATCTTTGCGTTTATGTATTCAGCTCGTGAAGGCACTGTTGCAAGCAAAATGGACGGACAGATTGACGACAAGATAAAGCATGAGCGTGTGAACAGACTTTTAGCGCTTGTGAAAAAACAGCAAAAGGGGGACGAATGAGCAAGAAGATTGAAAATGCGCCATCGCCAATGATGCAGGATTATCTTAACACAAAAGAGAAATATCAAGACTGCATACTTTTTTATCGCCTTGGTGACTTTTATGAAATGTTTTTTGATGACGCAGTGACAGTTGCCAACGAACTCGATCTTGTTTTAACTGGCAAACAATGTGGGTTTGAAAAACGTGCGCCAATGTGTGGCGTGCCTCATCATGCTGTTATGAGTTATGTTGCAAGGCTTGTCAATCTTGGCTATAAAGTTGCAATTTGTGAGCAAGTTCCTGCCAAAGATGACAAAAAGAAACAGTTTGACAGAGAGGTTTCAAGAATTATCACTCCTGGAACTTTAATAGACGAAGAAATAATTGCTGATAAGCGAAGCAATTATCTTTTGTCGATCTATGGTGAAGAGGAAAAGGTTGGCATAAGTTATGTTGACATTTCAACAGGTGAGTTTGAAACACTTGAAATTCAAAATGATGTCAAAGCAACTCTTGCAAATCATCTCGCACGTGTCATGCCTGCCGAAATTATTGCAAACAGTGAAGGCAAGCTTATATTTGATGATATTGATGCCAATATCAAAGAAATGTTGCCAAAGTGTCAGGTTTATTATGATTGGGCTTACTCGGCAAGCAGGGCGAATGAAAACTTAAAGAAACAGTTGGGCGCAAACTATGCCAAAGTCTTTGAACTTAAAGAAGGCGGACTGATGGCTTGTGCGTCAAGTGGAATACTTGAATATGTCAATGAAACACAAAAGCGCAATATGGGTATTATCACCAAAATTAAAGTGGTGAAAGACAAGCACTATATGACCATTGACTTCAATTCACGTCGCAATCTTGAACTTATTGAAAGCACTGCAAGTCGCTCAAAACGTGGCTCTCTTTTTGGCGTTGTTGACAAAACAAAAACCAAGATGGGTGGACGACGCCTAAGGAAAATGTTTGAAGAGCCTCTTCAAAATTCAAAAGAAATCAATGAAAGACTTAACACTGTTGAGGAGTTTGTCAAGAAACTTGTTGTCAGAGATAGACTTAGAAACCTTTTTTCAAAAATAGGTGACATTGAGCGCCTTGCAGGGCGTATTGCTTATGGCAATGTGAAACCGAAAGATCTTATTCGTCTTAAAGAATCACTCCTTGACATTCCAACAATAAAAGATATCTTAAAAGATTTTCAAAGTCGTGAAGTGAAAGATTTAAGCGCTCTTCTGGCTGATTTCAGTGAAATTTGTGACCTAATTGAACGTGCGATTGACATTGATAAGGTAGAACAGAAAACTGGCTTTTTAAAGACTGGCTTTCATGAGCAACTTGATAAATTTAGGAGCGCTGGCAAGCAGGCTGGCAAGTGGCTTGACGCGCTCCTTGCGAAAGAAACTGAGGCGACAGGAATTAAGAACCTCAAAATTGACCGTAATCGCGTGTTCGGTTACTTCTTCGAAGTGAACAAAAGCCAACTCGATAAAGTTCCGCTTCATTTTGAACGTAAGCAGACCATTGCCAATAATGAGCGCTTTACAACTCCTGACCTTAAAGCACTTGAAAAAGATATCGTCGGCGCAGAGGAAAATGCACTTAAACTTGAATCGCTCTTGTATCAAAGCATACTTGACCACTTGAAAGAGTTTATAACTCTTTTCCAACAAACCGCCTATGCTATTGGCTGTTTGGACGCCTATATTTCGCTCGCTGAATGTGCGGTTGTGAACAATTATTGCAGACCAGTGATCAACGATAAAATTGATCATATAAAAATCGTTGATGGAAGACATCCTGTTGTTGAAACTTTCTCAAAGAACGGCTCATTCATTGCAAATGACACTTTTCTTAATGAAAGCACAGACAGAGTTATGATAATAACAGGTCCAAACATGGCAGGAAAAAGCACATATATGCGCCAAGTTGCACTGATAACATATCTTGCTCATATCGGAAGTTTTGTGCCAGCAAGACAGGCTGAGATTGCGCTCACTGATCGAATTTTCACTCGAATTGGTGCGAGTGATGATCTTGCCTCAGGACAAAGCACTTTTATGGTTGAAATGAGTGAGGTTGCGCTTATCCTTGCAAATGCGACGAACAAGAGCCTTATTCTTCTTGATGAAGTGGGCAGGGGAACGTCTACCTTTGACGGACTTAGTATTGCATGGTCGGTGATTGAATATATAAGCAAGAATTTCGCATCAAAAACCCTTTTTGCAACTCACTATCATGAATTGACTGACCTTGAAGGTGTGCTTGAAGGAGTCAAGAACTATAAAATTTCAGTCAAAGAAACTGAGGACTCAGTGGTGTTTTTGCGTAAAATATTGCGTGGTGGCACAAACAAAAGTTTTGGTATTGAAGTTGCAACAATAGCAGGTGTTCCAAAAGAGGTTATTTCAAGAGCACGTGAAATTTGCTCAACGCTTGAAAAGGTTAACAATAAGCTTGACTTAAATCTTTTTAATGAGAAAAAGGAAGTTGCAAAAGAGAACACAAAAGTTGCGTTATCCATTTTTAATAGCCTCAAAGATATTGATATGAA
>CAOJNR010000017.1 GCA_948439925.1 uncultured Clostridia bacterium | reverse complement strand
AACTGAAATCGTTGCTGATGAAGTTGAATTCCTTGGCGCTAAGCCAGAAGGAACAGGCGATGCTATGCCAAAAGCAAGTGCGCCTAAAAAAGCCACAACCGAACTTGTGCCTATCGATGATGACGATAGTTTACCATTCTAAGTGTTTTAGGCACTTTTGTGGTGGTTCAACCAATTATATAGTTTAAAAATTATAAAAAAAATAAATAAAAGGAGGCTTATCACATGAGCGAACAAGTTAAAGCGGAAGAAAAAGTTGTTGTAAAGAAATTCCGCAAGCCAGCCAAGAAAAAAGTTTGCGCTTTTTGCGTTGCTGGTGAGAAAGCTATTGATTATAAAGATGTTGCAAAAATCAGAAAATACATCACTGAAAAAGGCAAAATTTTGCCAAGACGTCAAACTGGCGTTTGTGCACATCACCAAAGAGAACTTTGCGTTGCAATCAAAAGAGCAAGAAATGTTGCACTTCTTCCATATGTTGGAGATTAAAATTTAAAATAAAAGGGGTATAAAGTTATGCAAGATAAGATTCATCCAGACTATCATGAAATCACAGTTACTTGTGCGTGTGGAAACACTTTCAAAACAAAGTCAAACTGCAAGGGCGATTCACTCACTCTTGATATCTGCAACAAATGTCACCCATTCTTCACAGGCAAGAAGAAGGTTGTTGACACAAGCGGAAATGTTGAGAAATTCAAAAACAAGTATGGCTTGAAATAAAACACTTTGTGTTATTATGTTAAAAAATTGCGAAAAAGGTTCGCAATTTTTTTTGTTGAAAAATTTTATAAATAAAACAACTAAAAATTTTCAAACTTAAAAGCTGTCGTTTAAAAGCTCGGCACTTTGTCAAAAATTTAGTCATGAATAAAATTCTGTTTCCGTCTGTCAACGGAATTTCATGTCTAAGTGAAGATAAGTGGACTGTTGCAATTATAAACAGTCATGGCAATAAAAAGGTTTCGGGAGAAAAGTCAAAGATCAAAATGAAAATTTTTGATATTTGGTTAATCCGTGGAATTGCATTTTTCATTTTGGGCATATTTTGTTTTATCAAATCTTTTTTAAAATGCACAAGCCTTGATGAGCAAGAGGAAGAAGATCAAAATGTTGCTGATAAAATTGCAAATCATCTCAATATTGCTTCGGTATATATTCTTCTATTTGCATCAATAGTTTTAGGTTTCTTGTATGCCTTTCTTGTTTTTGGAGTTTTGCCACCATTTGTTGTCAAACGTGCATTTGGAACAGGCTATTCTCGTCTTGCACTCAACTGTTTCACAGCGGTTTTGCGAGTGGGAATCTTTTATCTCACCATGGTCGGTCTGCGCTTTGCTCCTTTCATGCATGAGATATATCGTTTCAATGGTGCGTGCTGTCAAGCGGTCAATGCAAAGTTTAAAACTTCTGAAATTGACAAATCTTCCATTTTTCAACCGCTTAATTTTTTTAATTTTATGCTTTTTGCTTTCTTTACGTCCACTTTTGTGATATCATTAATTTCGATTAAGGTGGCGTGGTATGCTGACCCGTTCATTAACCTTGCAATTCTCATTGCTTGCATTTCATTGTGTTATGAAATTCTTTTCATACTCGAAAAAGCAAATGTTAAAGGATTAAAAGAAGTGGTCGTGGCTTTTGCGTGGCTTGTGTCTATGCGACCAAGCGTAACGCACAAAGAAGCTGTTAAAGTTGCCTTAATTGAACAAAATTACGATAAGGATTACCAAATGGAAGAAGAAAATTTAGTTTCAATGTCAACGCTACTTGCTGAAATGCAAACAAAACTTCTCAGCAATGAGAGATATGACAAAAGCGATGTCGACTGGCTTATTGCAAATGTGCTTGGAAAAAATCGAGCAGAAATTAAGCTTGTTAAAAGTGTTTCTGAAAAAGAATATCGCGACATTTTGAGGGCGACAGAAAGGCGCAGTAAAGGCGAGCCTATTTCAAGTATATTCGGCTTTGTTGAATTTTACGGCATGCGCTTTGATGTCAACCGCAAAGTTTTAAGTCCGCGTATGGAAACTGAAATTTTGGTTGAAGAGGTGATTCGCCTTGCAAAAACTATGACTGAGCCAGAGATTTGTGATTTATGCACAGGCAGTGGCGCTATTGCAATTTCTATTGCCAAAAACTGCAAATGCAAAGTCAGTGCGATTGATATTTCAAAGTCGGCTATCACTCTTGCCAAGAATAATGCCGAAAAAAATCATGCAAAAGTGGATTTTATTCTTTCAGACCTCTTTGAAGAGTTGAAAAAAAATAAAAAGTTTGATATAATTGTGTCAAATCCACCATACATCAAAAGTGAAGACGTTGAAAAACTTGACTTGGAAGTGAAAAATTATGACCCTCGACTTGCGCTTGACGGCGGAAATGATGGGCTTGATTTTTATCGCAAGATTGTGGCAAATGCTCCAAAACATTTGAAAAGTGGAGGATTCCTCTTTTTTGAAGTGGGGCAAGGTCAAGCGGGTGATGTTCAAAAAATCATGCAAGAATGCGGATTTGTGGACACGCACATCGTGAAAGATTATAACAAAATTGAAAGGATAATTTATGGAAGAACTAGGGAAGGATATACTCGCGAAAACGCAAAAAGCAAGGGATAGGTTTGAAGAACTCAATGTGCTTGTTTCAAAACCTGAGATAATTGCTGACAATAAAGAGTGGAAAAAATTGGTCAAAGAAAGATCAAGTCTTGAAGAGGTTGCATCAGCTCATGACGAACTTGAAAAACTTATCAAAGATTTTGAAGACTGCCAAAAAGTCTATGCCGAGGAAAAAGATGCAGAGCTTCGCGACATGTTCTATGAAGAAATTGGAACGCTCAAAAAACAGATTGAAGAGAAAGTTGAAGAGGTCAAGTTTCTGCTTTTGCCAAAAGATGAAAATGACGACAACAACGCTATCATCGAAATTCGTTCGGCTGCGGGCGGTGAAGAATCCGCGCTTTTCTGTTCAGTTTTGACAAGAATGTATCAATATTACGCAGAGAAAAACCGCTGGAAAGTTGAAATACTTGACCTAAATGAAACTGAAATTGGCGGAATCAAAGAAATAACTTTCATGGTCAAGGGTAAAGGCGCTTACAGCAAACTCAAATATGAAAGTGGTGTTCATCGCGTTCAACGTGTGCCAGAAACAGAGTCGCAAGGAAGAATACATACTTCAACGTCAACAGTTGCAGTGCTTCCAGAAGTTGAAGATGTGGATGTTGAAATTGAGGACAAGGATCTTCGCATTGACACCTATCGCGCGTCTGGTGCAGGCGGACAGCACGTCAATAAAACTGAGTCAGCAATCAGAATAACTCACATTCCAACAGGCATAGTTGTTGCCTGCCAAGATGAACGCAGTCAGCTCAAAAACAAAGAGCGTGCTTTCTCAATCTTGCGCTCAAAACTTTATGAGTTTTATAAAGAGCAACAAGACAGTGAATATAAGGAAAAGCGCAGAAGTCAAGTTGGCACTGGTGACCGCTCAGAGCGCGTGAGAACTTATAACTATCCACAAGGCAGAGTGACTGACCATCGCGTTAATGTGACATCATATAACATAGACGGAGTCCTCAACGGTGATATTGAGCAGTTCATAGAAGCTCTTATCGTTAAAGATAGGGCTGAAAAACTTGCAAATTCATAAAAAAAGACAGAATTATCTTTCTGTCTTTTTCATTTTTTCAACTCTTTTCAAATGTTTTTCAATCTTTCTGCCAACGCTTTTTGCATAAGTTCTTGTGAAAGTAGTGAAAATCTTTTCACCAACAGTATAATAAACTGCTTTCAAAAGCTTTTCACGCGTTTTAAGCTTGCCCGTAAACCAAGTTGCACTGAAATAATGAATTGCATAGGTGTTTTCTGTTTGTTTCAGCTTTTTGGTTGTGAAGTTTATTGGACAGAAATATTCTGACGGAAACACTGTTATAGTTGGTGCATTTTCGTCACTATTTGCTTTCAATTTTTGATATGAGTTTTTGAGTTTCAATTTGTAATGCTTGTTAATAAAATGAGTCCAGATTGGCGTGCTTGGTGTGAAATCAATTTTTCCATTTTCGATATATGGTTTATCTATATAAAAATCTGCCATCATTTTTGCGAAAGGGTGACCTTTGCATGAGCCTAAGATTGCAGTTTCGAGATATGCTCCATTTTCAAATGATATTAAAAAATCTTCTTCTAAAAGAGAGTCAAAAGATTTCACAATTTCAACATCAGTGTCGAGATAAATCCCGCCATGGTCGTATAAAACCTTGGCGCGTATATAGTCGGGAACAAAGCCATATTTTTTCTGTTCATAAGCTTCACGTGCATAGCGACTGCACGAAAAGTCAAAGTTGGTTTCATTCCATTCAATGATTTGATAATCAGGGCATTTTTCTTTCCATGACTTCAAGCATTTTTCAAACAAAGGCGATTTTTTGCCTTTACCAAGCCAGACATAGTGTATGATTTTTGGTATCATATTTTCTCCTATTCACTATTATCTTTATTTGCTTGATGATTCCTTTATTAAAAATTTTACTATATTTTTTGACGAATTTGGTCTTGCATACTTTGAAATATTTGCTTTCATGCTTTCGTATAAAGCAGGGCTAGAAAAAATCTTTTCCACGTTGTCACCAGCATCAGTAATTTTTTCAAGCCCGAGTGCACATCCGTTTTCAGAGAACATTTTTTTTGTGATTCGTTCATTTAAAATCAACTTTTCTCTCATAATAAAAGGTCGTCCAACCGCAAGAGTTTCACAGATTGAGCTACTTCCGCAACGAGTGATAATCAGGTCACTCGCTTGCATATATTCGATCATATTTTGAACGAAACCAAGGTTTGTCACATTTGAAACATTTTTCTTTGTGCAAAATTTTTCAATTTGGTTAAAACCCTTTTTATTTTTACCATTTATGCAAATTATGGAAATATCAAGCTTCTTTTTTAAAATATTTTTGAGAAGTTTAATGGTATTTCCATGTCCAGCGCCACCTGCGATGGTTAAAACCGTGAATTTCTGAGGCAGTTTGAGCTTTTCTCGCATATCTGAGCTTGAAATCCCCCCCCCCCCGCAGAATTCGGCACGAATTGGCAAGCCTGTCGTCACAATCTGGTTTTCTTTAAAACCTTTGAACAAAAGCTCGTCACGAGTGTTTTCATATGGCTGAAAAATGAAGTCCACGCCATTTGAGTGCTCCCAATAAGGTGCAAGACAAAAATCTTGCAAGATTGCACCTGTCACAATTTTTGAATCGAGCAAGTTTTGTTTTTTCATATATGTTAGCACACTGCTTGCGTAATAGTGAGTGCTGACGATGATGTCAGGCTTGTATTCTTCAATGTTTTGAATGAAATATTTGAGGCATGGTTTAACATAGGTGGGGAGTTTGTCAGTGAAATGATTTTTCTTTCTAAGTTTTTCCCAAACAAAATCATATATTTTTGGAAAATGTTTGCAAACCCAAAGATACTGTCGGTTTTCTCTTTTCACTCGCTTTTCGTTAAAGCCAAAAGTTTGAACAATTTTGTTTTCAATTCCCTTTGCGTCAAATTGCATCGAAAGTGATTTTGCCATCATGTTGTGACCTTCGCCACACGTCATTGAAAATATAAGAGCTTTCATTCTTTCTCCTTTATTCGAAGTTGTTTGTTGATATAACGATGATAACAGTTTGTCTGGTGGTGTGCTTTTTATAAAATGAGGCTAAGCACATGATGCTTATGTCTTGCCAATTATATCAACAGTGAACTTTGCTGAAATTTCAGGATAAACTTTGGCAGTCACTTGATATGTGCCAATGTTTTTCAGGGCATCTTTAAGTTCAATCTTGCGCTTGTCAATGATTATTCCTTTCTTTTCAAACTCCTCAGCAATTTCTTTGGCAGTCACTGAACCAAATGTTTTGCCGTTTTCGCCACACTTGATTGAAAGAATTAATCTTTGCCCACTGATTTTGTCAGCAAGTGCCTGTGCTTCTTGCCTTTCCATTTCTTTGTGATAATCAGTTGCTTGTTTTTTGATATTGTTCTCGCTCAGCGCACTGTTATTCGCAGGCTTTGCGCTTCCGTTCTTCAACAAAAAATTCTTTGCGTAACCGTCTGAAACTTCCTTAATTTCGCCTTTTTTTCCAGTGCCTTTGACATCTTTAAGTAAAACAACTTTCATAAAAAATCTCCTTCAAAAATATTTTAACTTAATCGCGACTAAAATGTCAAACAAAAGGGAAGAATAGATATTGTTTAGGAGAAAAATTATGGATATTCGTTGCAGAAAAACAAGATGTGTTTACAATGATCGTTTCACTTGCAAAGCCAAAGGAATCATGGTTAATAACAGAATTTTGTGTTCAACCTTTGAAAAAAGTGAAGGCAAAGCCGAAGTTGACAGCACCAAGCATTTGTTTGAAGAGCCACCTCAATATGCTCCGCAACGTGACAGCAAAACCTGCCATATAGGCTGTTCGGCAAAATGTCAGTTCAATCATGATGGCAAGTGTGTGTCGAACGGAATCACTGTCAACGCAATCAAAGAAAAACCATATTGCATAAGTTTTCTTGAAAGATAGATTTTTACCTTGCTTTTTTCGCAAAAAAGGTGTATAATCAAAACATGAGAAGAAGGTATAAAATTGTTGGTCTGAGTGACAATGATGAAAAGGTTGTCAATCTTGACGAAAAATCTTTGAGCGAGAAAACTGGCAACGAAAAGGAGCTTTCATTTAAGGTCTATTGGAGTGACCAAGTTTTTACCAACCCTAAGTTAATTAATTATTACAAAATTTACCTTCGCGAACTTATAGACATGAACAAACTTCTTGGCAAGTTTGATAATGAGGGGAATTATTCCATCTCAGTTGAAATCAAACGTGAACTTGTGAGAATGTATAAAGAAGTGTCTGATATGGGCGAAGGTTTTTATCTTGCAAAAGCCGAATATATGGACAAAGAATTCGACTTTTCAGTTGAAATAAACTTGCTTGATGACGGCAATGCGCAGGCTGACCTCTATTTAAATGAAAAAGTTTCTGGCGCGCATGAAATAACATTCAAAACTTTCATTGCATCTTTTGTTGATAAACTTGATGGGTCGTTTAACTTACGCGTTAAACGTGCTTTCAAGCTTGTTGACTATATGCCAGTTCTTCATGACACTCAAATTCCAAACATTGCAATCCTTCTTCAAGGGCAAATTGACAATGGAATCTTTCTTGACGAACTGATTGAACTTGGTTCGCAAAAATATGTTCTTCGCATGCTTGAAGAACTTGAAAGCTGTGGCGACATGGGCAGAGATATCCTCGATATGTTCAAAGAGCGTATGCATGAGCTAGACGAAGAAGATGAAAACAAAGGCGAAGAAAGCGAAGAGGATAAACTTAGCTATAAACACAAAGTAAACAAAAAGTTCACAAAAATGCGTAGACTTTTGGATGAAATTGTTGACGAAAAGGGAGGCTATAAAAATCTTCCGATTGAGAAAGATAAACTTAATGAACTCCTTGATGATTTCAACAGCCCTGTTGAGAAAGTTGAAAAACTGCGAGAGAGTTATCAAACAGCAGGGGCAGGCAACAAATCTTCGAGCCAAAGAGGTCAGGTAGCTCCGCGTGGCAAAGGCAGAACAAGAACGGCTGGCACACAAAATGGGACAAGCACAAGTCGAAGATCAACCAAAAATTCATCAACAAAAGACAACAAAACAAAAGCCACCAATTCACGTTCAACCACAGCAAAAGATCAAAGTAATGAATCAAGTAGCGAGAGCTGTGTTGGCTCATATGAATCTTTGTATGACGATGAAAGATTTTCAACCGAAGGTGGCAAAAACTTAGGGAATGGAGAAAAAGAAAAAAATCAAGATGTATTGACTGAAAAAAGTTCAAAGAAAAGTGAAAAAAGAAGGCGTGTAAATATAAGTGATGTTGAATTCAAGGATGACAAAGATGTAAAAGTTACAACAACAGAAGCAAATAAGACTGACAATGCTGTGGATGTAACAGATGTGGAAAAAGTTGAGAAACAAAATGAGTATATAAAAAAGAATAATGAAAGAGTAAGAGTTGACATTGAAGATACAATATAATAAAAAGACGACTAATTAAAGTCGTCTTTTTAACATTTATAATTGTTGTGCTTCATATTCAGCATAATAATCATTTATTGATGATTTATAGTTTAAAAGTGCAAGAGCGATTTCTTCATCAAGTTGTTTAAAAGTTGATTTTTGAATCCATCCTGGCTTAACGCATTGTTGAAACTGCTCGGCAATTTTTCTTACATCAATTTCTTTTATATCTCCATTGCCATTATATTCTTCTATATAATAGTCATTAATATATTTGTCACAGAGTTTTTTATCAGCCCAGTTTTCCCAAAAAGAAATGATCATTTGCAAAGTTTTACTGCTTTCACCATTGATTTTGGTGTTTTTTTCATCTCCTGGCAATATTGAAATAATTTTGATAAGAAATTTCATTGCTTCATTAAAAGATAATTTTGTTGATTTATTACCTGTGTTTATCAAAGAAGCCAAATCAAGTTCTGCTTGTCTTGCGGAATAATTGGTTTTTTTCTTGATGAGTTTATATAAAATCATAAGGCATTGAATGTTATTATATTTTTCATCATTATATGAATTTTTCGTTAATGAAATATTATTTAATGTTTTTCTTGGAATTGAAAAATCATAATTTTCTAACATCTTTTCCTCCTTGTAGTATTGCTTTGGCTCTATTGTATCACATATTTTTGCATTTGTAAATACCCTTTTTGAATATTTTGCATAAATTTTTGCTATTTTTACACTCTAAATATATGAAATCTTCGGTCGGAAAGGGCGCTTTTATACTTATTGTCAGTGGTTTCGTGTGCAAGTTTTTTGGCGCTCTTTTTCGTCTGCCACTAACAAACATAATTGGTATTGAAGGCATTGGCGTTTTTCAAATGATTATGAGCCTGTATTCGCTCATGCTTGTTCTGGTGACTGGTGGTGTGACAAACAGCCTTTCAAAACTGGTTTCTTCTGCGCGTGCGAGGGGAGAAAAGTTTAAAGTGAGTGGCTATCTTTTCATTTCCGCCACCATTGCGCTTGCTGTTTCGGTGGTGATAGCTCTTTTCTTTGCTCTTTTTTCAAAGAGCATTGCATCTTTTCAAGGAATTTCTGACGGATATGTCAGTTATCTTTTGTTTCTCATTCTTATTCCGTTCGGCGCACTTATTGGTGTTTTCAGGGGGATAATACAAGGCTACGAAAATATGACCCCGACTGCAATCAGTCAAATTCTTGAACAAATCATCAAGTTTGGCTTAGGTCTGTTTTTTGCTGTTCTTTTTTCAAAAGGTGGCAGTGTTCAAGGCGTTTTTGGTGCTTTTCTTGGTATAACAATCAGTGAAGTTGTTGCGTTTATCTATCTTCTTTTTGTTATGCTTGGCAAGATGAAGGTTTCACCAAAACGTGATGCCTCGTTAACACGAGAATTTTTGCGTGTGGTGACTCCGCTCACTTTTGGCGGAGCAGTTTTGCCACTGACGCATGCGGTTGACTCACTCATCATTGTATCTCTTCTTTCGGTTGCTGGCTTTTCAGCAGAGAAGGCGACGGCATTGTTTGGCTTGCAGACGGGTGTGGTTGGCGCAATTTTCAACTTTCCGCTCATTATTTCACTTTCAGTTGGAATTGCTCTTCTTCCAAAGGTGTCATTTCTCTCTGGCAATAATATGTTTGAGGAAGAAAGAGAAGTTATCAAAAAGTCTTTTTCAGTCATGTGGTTTCTTCTTTTGCCACTCGTCTTCGGAATTATGTCCATAGCCTTCAAACTTTATCCGCTTATTTATCCAAATTCAATAAAAGGCTATCTTTCAGTCGCAGTCGAACTTTCATATTTGGCTGGCATATCAATCATTCTCACAGCAATTATGCAGTTTGTTCTTTCGCTGTTGCAAGCAAAAGGTTACTTTCTGTTTTCATTTTTGATAACTCTTGCTGGTGGAATTGTCAAGGTCATATTTGTCATTGCGTTTGCGCGAATTCCAAGCTTAAACATTTTTGCAATTCCTCTTTCCAACATTGCGCTTGCGCTGATAGTGTGCATTGGTGGACTTATTCGATTGGGCAAAAGTTTTAAGGTTGACTATTTTGATATTCTGGTTCCTCTTTTTTCATCAATTATCATGTTCATATCAATCAAGATTTTCACCGCCGAAGTCAATTTGTCAAATGTTGTTTTAATTATTCTTTCAGTTATGATTGGCGGAATAATTTACTTTGCGCTAAATTTCCCTATCGTTAAAAAACTTTGGTATGATTTTGTTCAAAAAAGATAGCCAATTTGCTTTGTTAAATTATTTAAGTTTGCTAAACTTAATGTATGAAAATTTCTAATATAGATTTTGGCAACAATTTGTTTTTAGCGCCAATGGCTGGCGTAAGTGATATTGGCTTTCGTGAGCAATGCGTAAAGTTTGGCGCTGATGTGACAGTCAGCGAAATGCTTTCAGCGAGAGCTATGCTTCATAATCCAGCAAAAACCGAGCTGATGACAATATCTTCACCGCTTGAAAAAATTAAGGTCGGTCAGATTTTTGGACATGAGAGTGATGTTATGGCAAAGGCTGTCAGTAACCCACTGCTTGCCCATTATGACATTATCGATATCAATATGGGCTGTCCTGCACCAAAAATTGTCAAAAATGGTGAGGGTAGTGCGCTTATGAAAAATCTACCGCTTGCACGCGAGATAATTGAAAGCGTTGTCAAGGCAACTGATAGACCTGTTTCAGTTAAGTTCAGGTTGGGTTTTGATAAAGATATATCATGCGAGTTTGGCAAAATGTGCGAGGAATCTGGTGCAAGTTTTGTCACTCTTCATGCCAGAACAACAAGCCAAGGTTATAGCGGTCGTGCTGATTATGAGGCGATAGCAAAACTTAAATCAATTCTTAAAATTCCAGTCATTGCAAATGGTGATATTGTTGATCAAAAAAGTTATCAGCATGCGCTTTCGACTGGTGCTGATGGTGTTATGATTGGCCGTGGAGCACAAGGAAGGCCTTGGATTTTTAGTGAAATTCTTGGGAAAGAACTTTCAGATATAGACAAGTTTAAAGTCATTTCTGAGCATGTTGCCACACTAAGAAAGCATTATGAAGAAAGCTGGTTGGCTCTATACTTGCGCAAGCATTTTTTGTGGTATACTTTGGGCGAGCGAGGTGGAAGTGAAAAGAGATTGCAACTTGCAACAAGTCCGTCGGTTGACGAAAGTCTGCGAATTTTGGCGGAAATTTTTAATGGTAAATAGACAAAAATTGTTTGTTGTTTTTGGGTAATAGTGATAAAATGATAAAAAAGGAGTTAACATGAGAAGAACGATAAAAGACCTTGTTAATTTAAAGGGCAAAGTTGTGCTGGTTAGAGTGGATTTTAATGTGCCAATCGATAAGAGCGGAAGAATACTTGACGCAACAAGAATTATTGGCGCTCTTCCAACTCTTGAATACTTGGTTGAAAAGGAAGCCAAAGTTGTGGTTATGAGTCACCTTGGCAGGCCTAATGGATACGAAATAAGCAAGTCAATGTGGCAGGTTTACCTTTTCCTTATGAGTAGGCTCAAATGTTGCAAGACATATTTTGTCAATGAATGTATTGGCGATGAAGTCAAAGACAGAATCAAAACAATGGAAAATGGAACAGTGCTACTGCTTGAAAATTTGCGCTTTCATGAAGGAGAAACAAAGTGCGATATGGATTTTGCAAAGGAACTTGCTTCTCTTGGTGATATTTTTGTTATGGACGCATTTGGAGTTGCACACAGAAAACATGCGTCGTCATATGGGGTTGCAAGAATACTCCCAAACGCCATGGGCTTTTTGGTGGAAAAAGAATCGCAAGTTCTTGACCAAGTGTTAACTGAGCCAAAAAGACCTTTTATTGCAGTGCTTGGTGGTGCAAAGGTTGAAGGGAAGATAAAAGTTCTTGAAACACTCTTGGAAAAGTGTGACACGCTTTTGATTGGTGGAGCAATGGCCTACACTTTCCTTGTTGCACAAGGTGTTCCTGTCGGTCACTCAATGCTTGAAAATGAATCTGTCATTGTTGCAAAAAGAATATTAAAAGACGCAGAAAATAAAGGCAAAAAAATTTATCTTCCAGTTGACCACATTGCATATCGCGACGGCGACAAAAAACAAAAAACTTTCACAACTGACAAACTGGTTGAAGATATGGTTGGCTGTGACATTGGGCCAAAAACAATTTCACTTTTCACAAAATTATTAAGTGGAGCTGGTGAAATCCTTTGGAATGGTCCGCTTGGCATGTATGAAGACACACGTTTTCAAAAAGGCACTGCCAAAATGGCAAAAGCCATTGCACAAAGCCCAGCCTACACTGTTGTTGCAGGCGGAGATAGCGTGAGTGCTGTCAAGAAAAGCGGATTTGGCGATAGGATAAACTATTTTTCAACAGGTGGCGGTGCAACGCTAAAATATATT
>CAOJNR010000016.1 GCA_948439925.1 uncultured Clostridia bacterium | reverse complement strand
TTCAACATGGTATATATCCTTGGTGTTTCCGTCAATAAAGCCAGAAGTTATGCTTTCAACTTTATAGTTATTCACATCAATATAGTTAAAGCCTTGTGGTGAAACAGTTAAGTCAAAAGAGTCACTGACAGTTTTTCCATTTGAATAGAAATTAACCACATAGTTTTCGGCATTTGAAACCAACCATTTATAGCTGTCATGCACAGAGATTTCAATCAAGAACTCTTTTTCATAGTTATTTCCAACTTTTTTTGTTTGAGTTTCTGACACTGAGATTGACAGACGATTTTCTAATACATTTCCATTTCTATATGTTGCTATATATTTTCCGTTATTATTATCAGTTGTTATTTCAAGTTCAACATTGCCAAGCTTGATTTCTGGCGCGATTGCGTCTTCTTGATTTGAAGTTGTGAGGATTGCTTTAAGTGAACCCTTTGTTGCAGGCGTCACATCGACCTTGTTCATTGAATAGCGAAGGTCAAGTGCACCATTGTAAGTCACAAGATAGAACATGTGACCAAACTCTTGATTCACAGCCTGTTGACTATCTTCGTTTAATCCAAAAACGATAGGATTAACTTCAACA
This sequence comes from uncultured Clostridia bacterium, assembly GCA_948439925.1. Classification (GTDB taxonomy): domain Bacteria; phylum Bacillota; class Clostridia; order Christensenellales; family UBA1242; genus Caccovivens. Next base: position 11,942 of record CAOJNR010000016.1, on the reverse strand, counting down.
AGCTTTCCTTCTTCATATTCTGCATTTTCTGTGATTGTCAGAACGCGAGGAGTTGTCATAATGTAAGCATTATTTTTAAGCTCAATGTTGTTTTCAATCAAGTAATATGTTGTCGCTGACGCTCCAAGTTTAACAAAGGCCTTGTCAAAGCTGTAAGTGATTGAACGCTTTGCACCTGTTTGCAAGTTGTGTGTTTCGCCGTTTCCAATCTCTTCGCCCCTATCAACAAAAACATAAGTTGCTTTGAGTGGAGAGAGTGAATAAATAACTTCCAGTTCAATTTCTTTGCTTAAATTATAATTTTGTTTTGAGAAAATTGTGATTTTTGCATTGCCAATGCCTGTGAAAACAATTTCATTTCCGATAATGTTTGCAACATAAACATCACTTGTTGTTGCAACAATGTTAGAACTATCTTCACCCAAGAAATCAGAAAGTGAAATGCGGTTAAAGTCATCAAGTTCGCGTTTTTCACGTTCGCTAAGTTCAACGCTGGCAATGTTATAATAGAAACCAAGTGCTTTTTCATTTGTCACTTTCAAAGTTTTATAATAACCATTTGTGTTTTTTGTTTGAGCAGTGAAATTATCAAGGTTTGAAACTGCATTTTCTTGATAAACACCTTTAAGATGAGCATTTCCTGAGCCATTGACATATTCAAAATATCCTTCTCCTGAAAGAATGAAGTGGTCATTATTTGCAGTTGGAGTGAAAAGGTTACCATCTTCGTTATAATAAACAATTTCATATCCAGAGCCATCAGTTTTTGGATATTTAACATAGCCATTTGATAAAGCTATTCCACTGCCAAGACTAACTCCCACTGATGCAAATGAAACAGTCAAAGTTGAACCTTGTCCAGCTGAATAAACAAGTGCTTTTGCGTCACCTGACAGCACTTCTTGGTCAGAATAGTTATATGCAAATGAGCCTTCAATTCTTCCACTATTGTTGTGAGCAAGTCCTGCAACCTGTTGTCCAGTTATTTTGTTTGCGCCAGAAGCAAAGTTATAAAATTCCACTCTTGACGATGTGATTGTTCCTGCGTTTGTTCCAACAAGACCGCCTGCGTAAAGTCCGCTTGCACTGATGTCAAGACCAAGCACTGCACAGTTTTCGATTTTTCCGTTTGTGTCATTGAGTCCAACAAGACCGCCAACACTGTTGTTTCCAACTGGTGCTGTGAGTGAGCTGAAAGAATAATCATTGGCTTTTGCTACCACATCAACAGTCACATTTTGCATTGTTCCATTGTTAGTGTTTGCAACAAAACCAAAACTATCGTTAACCTCACCTGCAAAGGTGATGTTGCGGATTGTTCCGTTATTGATTCCGATAAAGTTTGAGCCTTCAAAAATAATCGTTGTTTGAGAAGATAATCCTTCAATACCACCACCAAAAGTGCCACTGTTGACCCTTTTCATGTCTTGCGCCAAAGTGCTGTCAATGACCATATTGTTCATGAAAGTGTAATATTTGTTTGGATTGAAAGAAGAAAGCTGAGAAGGATTATAAATTCTGTAAGCAGTGTCAAAACTCTCACCATCTGCAATCTTTACTGGAACTTTAACAATAATTTCTGAGAGTTTGATTTCTTCATTATTGTTGTTGACAAAGAAGTAGCCATTATTAACAATTTCGTCATATCTTGTTCCTATTTCAGAAATTCTGATTGAATCTTCAATATAAACAATGTTGTCTTGTGCGTCAACAGAAGAGCCTTTATAGAAATATATTCTCTCATTGTTGATTGAATCTTTTGGCAAAATGTAGATATTGCCATTGCGTCCTGTTTGAGCATTTAAAGTGACAACATCACTGCCAGAATCAAGTTGTGAAAATTTTATAAAGCTGTTGTCAACATTTCCATTCTCGCCAGTCGCAATAAAGCGAAGACCAGAGTTTCTTGCATTGGTTGGAGATGTTGAAGTCACAATGATTTGAGAATTATTGTTGCCGTCACTTAAATCAAAATAAATTCCGTTTTCATTATAGTTTTCCCAAATCACACGTTCAATTCGATCAGCATTCTTTATTGTGATGTCAATGCTTGTTTCAAGCGCAATGTATGCGCTCTTAGTTCCGTCGTTATAAACATAAGCAAGTGAAAGGTTTTTATTGAAAGTTCTTTGACCACCAGTGCTGAGTCCTCGCACAACAAAGCGCATATATGAATCAAAGATTCTGATATCTTCAATATTAAAATTGCCAAAGGTTATGGTGTCACCATTGTTTTCAAACTTTTTGTTTTTATCAGCATCGCTTGACGAAGGATCATATTCGAAAATGAAATTTTCTGGATTTAAATATGTAACCCCGTTTTGTGCAAAGTTGACGATAACTGTTGCGCTCGTTGAATTGTCATCCTCAGCAACCGAGTTTTCTGCATAAACTTCAACACCAGAAACATTTGGGCTGAGAGTTGCAGGAGCGACAAAACTTTCGATTTTGATAACACGATAGTATGTCACATCAGTCAAGCCATCCTCACCGATTGACTTGCCAACGAATTTTATGAGCATAAAAGTTGTGCCAACTGAATTTGAAGAAAATGTGCTCGCATTTGCGTTGACTGAAATAATTTTACTTGTCTGTGTTGCTAAATCAAATTTTTCGGCGATGTTTGACTCATCAAAAATCTCGCCATCCACAAATCTAAAATCAAAACTGCTAAGCACGCTTGACACACTGCCCGAACCAAGACTCACACTGTTTGTTTGAAGAGTAAATGGAAGAGTTGCACCATTTTTAAGCATGAGGAAACTGAGTGAGGTCACTTTATTTGCCAAAGAAGCGCCTCTCTCATCCAAAAGCATACCTTCATTCTTGTGACCAACAACTGCATTGTAAGAAGTCAAATTGTCAATTCGCATGTATGCGTCAGTGAGCGGAAGAAGAACATTGAGTGCAAACTCATGGCTTTCCAGCCCGTTTAAGTGAATAATTTTATATGTGCCTTCACGTGTTTGACCAAGGCTATTTGAGAAAAGATTGAAAGAAAGACGGAAAGTCACATATGGTTCTCCATTATACGCTGGGCCTTCATCCATACTGCTTCCAATTTGGTAAATAACTGCCTTATCAACAAATGCGTTATTTTGAACAACAGAAAGTCCGCTGATTGAAGTTTGGCCAAAAACTTTAAACTCTCTCGACAAAGTTTTAACAGCATCATAAGCACTTGAAAAATAGATATCCTTTTCATTCTCATTTTCAAAATCAAGTGAAGTTGGAGCTTGTTGAATACTTAGACTAAGGTCAGTTGAAACGTTTGCGTTGTCAACTGAGTGGAATGATAAAGTTGCATCAATTTTGGCTTGAACATTTGTTGCACGGATATATATTTGCTTAGCTGTGATTGTTCCAACTGATTTGAATATAATCTTTTGAGCTATTGGATCAAAGGTTCCATTATCAAAAGCCAAAGTTTGTGGCATTGAATACTCATCAATGTAACGAAGCTCGATTGGTGCGTTAGCTCCTGAGTAGTTTGCGTCAACTGCTAATTGAAGGCTATAACTGCCAGTATACCCAATAACAGTTGTTGGAAGAAGAGCAACCTCAAAGCCCTTACCAAAAGTTTGATCGGCTGAATATGAATTATAAATATTTTGCGTTCCAGTTATCTCAATTCCATTTTCGTCATAAAGCTTGATATTGTCAATCTTCTCGTATGACTTCACTGAAAAGCTTGAAGTTAAAACCGAGTAAGCAAAGTTTGAGTGGCTGATCTTGAAAGAGGCCTTTGCGGTCACATTGGCATTATCCTTGCCCTCGATTGTGAAATAACGTTGTCCAGCTTGATTTGCACTTGAATCGCTGAGAATGGAAATCTGTCCAACATCAACGTTGCTGTTTTCATAGGTAAGCACTGGCTCAATCAAATATTTATCATGATCAGAAAAAGTCATGCGGATATAACCAGTCTTTGTGCCAGGGTCTGCTTCTCGATTTGAAGTAAGTTTGATAAGTTCCTCGTCTGGCTTTCCTTCTTCATCAAAAATGCTCTCAAATGAGTCTGTCATATTAAATGCAAAAGCAAGATTAACCGAACTTGTGTCAATCTTGTCGAGAACTGTTAAAGTTATATCTTCACTGATATCTGGGTTAAAAATTGATGTCGCAGTGAGAGTAACTTTTGGCTCGCTCACACCAGCATTGAAATTTTCATTGATTGAAAGCTTGTTGCCTTCGAGAGTTATGTAATCATTTTCAGCGTTATCTTTAAGCGCCCAAGAAACATCTTTTCTTGAAGTGTTCAAAGTTGTTTCAAATTCAATAAGCTCATTTGCGTCAAGGATTCGCTCTCCGCCACGGATTGCATAAAGCTGACTTTGACCATTGGTGTAAACCTTTTCACTCATGCCAGTAACTTCACCATGAACGAAAACTGTTATCTTTTCACTAACTGTTTGATCAAGCGTGGTTACGGTGACAGTCGCCGTGCCTTCCATATCGCCAGCAGTCAAAGTGATAATATTTTGATTTGAGGAAGAGTTGTATTCAACGCTTGCAGAAACAATGCTTGTCTGACTTGATGAAACACTGACCTTTCCGTTGTCAACGCCATTAACAATGCATGTGACAAAAGCTGACTCAGTGAGTTCTTCGTCAAGCACAACAATTTCTTTGTAGGTCTGGTCAAGTGACAATGAAACTTTACTCTCACCACAAGAGGCAAGAATAATTCCACCGCATATCATGAATACGCTTAAAAGTCCAACAAAAAACTTTTTCATTTTTCCTCCTTGTTTAATATCTCTCATTTTGCAAGATAATAAACATAAAATGTCGAATTATTTATAAAAGATTCGAACCTTATAAAAAGTATACAAATCCTAGCAAAAATTGTCAAATTAATTGAAATAAAATATATATATTTTAATATTAATTTTTTAATTATTTTCTAATAAAAAAATAAAATAAAAAATCCTATAAATTCAAAAAAAATATTAAATAAAATAATAATTAATTTTTTTTGCATTTTTTATTTAAATTATTTTTATTTTTTTCTATATATTTTTGTTTTATTTTTAATATAAAAAATTTGAAGAAAAAAATATTTGAAGCTTTTTAATATATTTTTAATAAAAAATTGCATTTATTCTGCTTTTTTGATATAATTTCATTGGAAAAAGGAAAAATGCAAAAAATTTTAAGTGTTTTAAGAAAAGCGTGTGAAAAGTATGATTTGATAGAAGATGGCGACAAAATTTGTGTTGGCTTGTCTGGCGGGAAAGATAGCTTAACACTTTTAAGCGCACTTAAAGCCTATCAAAGATTTTCTCCACAAAAGTTTGAGATTGTTGCTGTTAGTGTGGATTTAACTGACGGAAAAACAGATTATTCACAACTTGTTTCCTTTTGCAAAAATTTGGATGTTGAACTCTTTGTTGAAAAATCTAATGTTTTTGAAGTGGTTTTTGATATAAAAAAGGAGAAAAATCCATGTTCACTTTGTGCAAACATGCGAAGAGGGCTTTTAAATAGCAAGGCAAAAGCGCTGGGTTGCAACAAAGTTGCTCTTGGTCATCACAAGGATGATTTCATTGAAACTTTTATTATGAGCTTATTTTTTGAAGGTAGACTTTCATCCTTTAAACCGAAAAGTTATCTTTCAAGAATTGACCTACACTCAATTCGCCCACTTATCTTTTGCGACGAAAAAGACATTGAGCGCGTTTCAAAAACTTATCCGATCGTGAAAAACATTTGCCCTGCTGATAAACACACCGAACGAGAAAACGCCAAAGACTTTTTGGAAAATCTCGAATCGCGTTATCCAGGCGCGAAAGAAAAGCTGTTCAGTGCACTTGTCCACACTGAAAGATACAATCTTCTCGACAAAGAATAAGATTAAAAAATCAAAAAAATATTTAAAAAATAATATAAAAACTAAAAATTAATAAAAAATAAGTAAAAAATTAATTAAAAATGTTAAAAAAAATATAAAAATAACAAAAAAAAAACAATTTTTAAAATATTTTTTAATTAATTTAAAATCAAGAAAAATATAAAATTTTTTAACAAAAAAAAGGAGAATTAAAATAATGGTTACACTTATAATTTTGGACGGATTTGGGCTGAGAAAAGAGAAAAATGGAAATGCAATTTTGTCAGCAGGAACTCCAAACCTAGATAAGCTTATAAAGAAATATCCTCACACAACTTTGGAAGCGAGTGGAACGAGCGTTGGATTGCCGAAGGGGCAAATGGGCAACTCAGAGGTTGGGCATTTGACGCTCGGCGGAGGACGCGTTATCTTGCAAGACCTTATGAAAATTGATGATGATATTGCCACAGGCAAGTTTGGCACAAACCCTGCACTTATCAAGGCTTTCAAACATGCCGAAGGAAAGAACTTGCATATTATGGGCTTACTTTCTGATGGAGGAGTTCATTCACATATCAATCACCTATTTGCAATTCTGGACTGCGCAAAAGCTTATAAAATCAAAAACATCTATATCCATGCCTTCATGGACGGACGCGACACAGGCATAAAAGATGGCGCAAAATACATTTCTTCGCTCAGCAAAAAAATTGAAAACACCAATGCAAAAATCGCTTCAATTTCAGGTCGAGTTTATTCAATGGACAGAGAAAAACGCTTTGAAAGAGTGGAAAAAGCATACAAAACCATGATTTTTGGTGAAAACTTGCAAAAATTAACTGCAAAGGAATACCTTGAAGCAAGTTATGAAAGTGGCGTTTATGACGAGTTTATCGAACCAGCACTGATTGAAAAAGAGGGCACAATAAAGGATGGCGACAGCGTAATTTTCTATAACTATCGTTCTGATCGTGCTATCGAAATCACACGAGCAATCACCGATCCAAAATTTAAAGAGTTTAAAACCAAAAAGTTTAAAGATCTTTTATATTCCCCAATGGAAGAATATTCAGCTGATTTTTCATCACTTAACACACTTTATCCACCTGAGGAAATCAAAGACAATCTTTCAGCAATCATTTCCGAGCACAATATGAAACAATTCCACATTGCAGAAACAACAAAATATGCTCATGTCACATTCTTCTTCAATGGCGGAATTGAAAAGCCATACAAAAACGAGGAACGAGTGCTTATAGACAGCGTTGACACCCAAGACTTTTCCGATTATCCAAAAATGCGAGCAATCGAAATCACTGAAAAAACGCTTGACGCCATCGCATCAGCGCAATATGACTTCATTTTGGTCAACTATTCAAACCCAGACATGATTGGACACACTGGAAACTTTAATGCAACCAAAGAAGCAATCACATGCGTTGAAAAACAAGCTTATACTCTTGCGCTTGCAACACTTATGGCTGGTGGCGAATGCATTATCACAGCCGACCACGGCAATGCAGAACTGATGTTTGACGAAAAAGGCAACAAAGTCACATCACATACAACAAACCCTGTGCCTTGCATACTTGTCAGCGAAAAACGCAAGGTTAAGCTTTCAAAGAAAGGCTCAATCGCAAATATAGCACCGACCGTTTTGAAACTTCTTGGAATTGAAAAACCAAGCACTATGGTTGATCCATTATTTTAAGTTAAGTAATTATTTACTCAATTAATATATAAAAATTATTGATAATTAACAAAAAACACGCAAAAATGCGTGTTTTTTATGTTTTGGCAAAATAAATATTAAATTTGAAGGCAGAAAAATAAAACTCACTATACATTAATAATTTAAATTTTGAACGCTTTCTTCCATTGCGCTATCATTTTCGATTAACGCCTTGCGTCTTTTTATTACCTTATTTTTTGCACTCTCAATGTCTTCTGATGCTTTAATATAACCTTCTTTATATTTCAGCTTGGGGAAATATTTATTGATTGGATTTTTCATTTTTTCATTAAATTTTCCTAAAAACGCCAAATCCTCAACTGAATACCAGCCAAAACAGATATCACCATATTTATTAAAATCCTTTAATATGTGAACAAAATTTGTCAGACGTATATTTAAATTACTTTCATTCACTAAAACTGAAATTGATCCAGAGTTCTCTTTATCCATTATTTTGCCGAAATCAACATTTTCAACTTTTGCCAAGATTTCCAAAATCTCCTTTTCATTTTTGCCAAAGATTTTCTTAATTTTGGATAGCATGCCAAGTTGTCGATAATCATAACTGACATAACGAAAACACTTGTCAAAATTAATATTTCGATTTGAATAAATATATTGTGCAAAGCTATAACACGCCTCATTTTCCTTAATCTGTTCCAAAGAAAAATTGCCTTCTTTATTAAACTTATCTATATCAGAAACATCTTTAAAACTTTTTATCAAATTTAATCTTTGACCGATTTTTGATAATTTTTTTGAAACATAACATCGGCTTATTCCATTAGCCTTGCCAATTTGTTTCTGCGTTAAATTTTTGCTTCGCATTTTTATAATAGAACAATCGTATTTACTAAAAAATATTGGCAGAATTTGAAGAAACCGTTCACTTTCGATTTTTGCAATCGTTTTCTCGTCGACAGGGGGCACTCTCTTGTCTTCAACAACATCTGCCATTAACATTTCATCACTATCGTTAACTTTTATTGAGGATTCCAAGCTTTTGCAAATTTTCTTTTTTCTTTCTTTTCGGATAATCATATTCACCGAATTTGTTAAACATTTTCCTGCAAAAGTTGAAAAAGCAACTTTTTCTTCATCATACTTTAAAATGCAATCAAAAAGCTTTTCAGCCATGATAGCAACTGCGTCTTCTGAATCTATGCCAAACTTTTTAAAAGTGTGGTAAAACTGTTTAATAATCGAATAAACAAGCCCCATATTTCTTCTTATCGCTTCTTGCATAAGAGTTTGATTTTTGCCATCACTTGAAAGATATTCTTCTCGCGCTGAAACAATCAATTTTCTGTTTTCTTCATTTGGCAAAGCCTGTTTAGAAGAAATCATCTTTTTATCCCCCTTCTTTTTTTACAACCTTTGTCATGAAACTCAATCAAGTTGAGATTTGACTGCAAGGTGGACAAAAAAAGCTTGATAGAGCAGATAGTTTCATCATCAAACTTTTCGCTCATTGCAATGGCAAGGCTTCCAGCCAATGCAACAAGTTCCTTGGCGCTAAAATCAAATATACATTTATCCATATCTTTTTATATGCATAAAAGTCAAAACTTGCTTTAAAAATAAGCAACGGTTTTGTTGACTATTTTGAAACTTTATTATAAAATATTTTCATGAACGAATTTAATGAAGAAGTTTACAAAATTGTTTTGCGCGTGCCAGCTGGTAAAGTTACAACCTATGGCAAAATTGCAACCGCACTCGGAAACCGCCATCTCGCAAGACGAGTTGGTCGCGCTTTACACCAAAATCCATATAAAAACATAGTTCCATGCCACCGAGTTGTTTTTTCAGATGGCAGTTTGACACCCTCTTTTGCTTTTGGTGGAATTGATATTCAAAAAACTCTGCTTGAAAAAGAAGGTGTGGTTTTTGAAAACGAATATATAGTTGACAATAAGTTTATTATCACGCCTGATAAGTTAATATAATAATTATTATGCTAAAAAAGGCACTCAAAAAAAAACAATATATTCAATTTTTACAATATAAAAAGTCAAGACTAAATTGTCTTGACTTTTTTAAACCCTAACTGAAAGTCTATCTTTGATTTCTTTTTCACCTAAAACCTTGATGATTTCATATAGCGTTGGAGAGTTCTTACGTCCAGTTATTGCAATTCGGACAAACTCACAAGCTTTGGCAACATTGCCTTTAAAGGCTTCTGGATTGGCCTTATATGCTTTATTGTCAGTTGCATAGCCAAGTTTTCCTGCAACCTCTTTGACAAGGTTAAACCATTCTTCATTTGAATTTGGAAAAACAAAAGCTTTTTGATATTCATCCATAAACTCATTAAATTTTTCTTTATCTTCCTCGCTAAGCTCGTTTAACGTTGGTTTTTTGAACATATATGAGAAATATTCTTCAATCATGCTCATGTTGAAGATATCCTTTCTTGGCTTCGGAGTTTCTCTGTCAATGTTAAGCATTGCAGTTGAAAAGTCTTTCTTCTCTTTCAAAACTTTTGCAAGAGGTTTGTTGAATTCCTCTGCCCACGCAAGCCAAAGGTCATAAAGCTGGGTTGCACTCATTGTGCCGATTATGTTTTTTGAAATGTCGTTAAGTTTAACAAGGTCAAAAATTGGTCCAACAGCAGTGATGTCATTTATTCCAAACTTAAACTCAGACCAATCTTTGTCAGGATTGTTTGCACGCCACATTTCAAATCCAGAATTGATTATATTTAACAGATATTCAAGCACTGAGCGTGTGAGATAACCTTTTTCAAAATAGAATCGCATATCTGCTTCTGGGTCATAGCGCTTTGAGATTTTGCGTTTGTTGCCATTCTCACCAATCTTACAAATAAGTGGATTATGGCAATATGTGGTCGGCTTAAATCCAAGGGCATCAAAAAGTTCAATATGCATTGGAGTTGAGCCGATATAGTCCTCTCCTCGCACTACGATTGTTGTTCCCATGAGAGTATCGTCTATTGCGTGCGCGAAAGCATAAGGCGGTATGCCATCATTTTTAAGAATAACAAAATCTTTGGCATTGGCTTTTGCTTCAATTTCACCTTTGATAAGGTCATAAAATTTCACACGTTCTTTGCCCGTGTTTTTTGTTTTAAGTCTGATCGCAAACTTTTCACCATTGTCAATATGCTTTTTAACTTCTTCATAGCTTAAATCACGGCATGGATCATATTCCTTTTCGTCATCCTCGTGAAACTTGTTTTCACGCAGTTTCAAAACGTCCTCTTTGCCTTCTGTTTTTTTGCAAAAGCAAGGAAAAGCTTTGCCTTCTGCAACAAGTTTTTTTGCAAAAATTTTATAAATGTCAACTCGTTGGCTTTGAACATATGGTCCATATTCACCAATATCTTTGCCGTCAAGTGTTTGAAATTCATCAAATTTTATTCCAAATTTATTTAAAATTTCAAATACAACTTCTTTTGCTTGCTCTTTTTCGCGTTTGGAATCAGTGTCTTCAATACGCAGAAAAAACACGCCATCGCTTACACGCGTGAGATTATAGCTTATAAACATCTGAAAAAAGTTGCCGATATGTATAAAGCCTGTTGGGCTTGGCGCAAAACGAGAAACAACTTGTCCCTCTTTCAAATTTCTTTTTGGATATTTTGCAAAAATTTCCTCAGTTGTGGTTGTCACTTCGGGAAAAAGTAAGTCAGCAATTTTTTGATAGTCCATATTTTCTCCTTGATATCTTTTTAAATTTTCTTGATATATTATCGCATAAAAAAACGCAAATGTCAAAACATATTGCGTCTTTTGAGCCTCAGCTTTTTTAATTTAATATTTGCCAAAATGCCATACATGGACTAAACGATTATACTTTTAATATAATTTGTGTAATATTTTAAAGTTGTCTTAAAATAATCCTCTATTGCACTGACATGAAGATCTTGGAAGTTGTGAAGGTCTTTCACACTTTCAATATCAAAATTCTCGCCGTTGTATGAAAGCATAAAATCATAGAATGAGAATTCACTTGTTGCTTTAAGCATAATTTGGCGATCGTTTTTTAGAAGTTCGTTCACTTCCAAAAGGTTATCAATCTTTGAGTTATATGCAATCGCAGAACCTCCAACCGAACTTGAAGAAAGTGATTTAAGTTCACTTGGCGCACAAACCTCTTTGACAAAATTTTTAAAGTCCACTTTAATACTGTTAATCATAGCCACGCTTTCAGAAAGGTTTGATGATTTGCAGTTTTTGAGAATAAGTGTGTAATAATCTTGGCCAACATAGAGAGAAAGATAATCCCTCATTTCAACAGTATCTTGAACTGTAAGGCTACTTTTGTTAATCTTGCCTGAATAAAAGTCCAAAACTTCTTCTTCAACATTTGCAAGGCTGATTGCAACCTTGTAAGTTGCGCCAACTATAT
>CAOJNR010000015.1 GCA_948439925.1 uncultured Clostridia bacterium | reverse complement strand
TTCACAGCCTTGCGAAGTGATTCAGCCACCGCACTGATAGACACACCGTATTTTAAAATACAGTAAACATCAATGAATATTCTGTTGTCGATATGACTTATCTTAATTCCTTTGGAATAAGACTCTTTTTTCATTAATTCTTTGGCGCTATCCACGAGGGACTTTGAAACAAGGTCAACAACGCCATAGCAGTCGAGAACGGTATAGCCAGCCACAACTCGAATGGAATTGTCGCTTATGGAAATATTGCCGTAATAGTTATTGGTATCGACTGTCAAACTTTTGACCCCCCTAAATATATTTCGCCTATATTAATATACAATAAATTTTAAGAAAACACAAACAAATTGAATATGATTGGAAGAAATTTTTAAAATTTTAGTGCGAGTTAAACATTTTTCTTTAAAAACAGTTGCTTTTTTGCAAAAAAGATGATATAGTTAAGTGCAATAGAAATGAATATGGAGGATTATTATGAGCAGAACATGTGAAGTATGCGGAAGAGGAAAGGCATCAGGCAAACAAGTTTCTTTCTCAAACCGTAAGTCAAACAGAACTTATGAACTTAACTTGCAAAAAACAACAATGGTTGTTGACGGCAAGGAAAAGAGCGTTAGAGCCTGCACAAAATGCATCAAATCAGCAAAGGCAAACTAATGTCGTTTTTTAACAACGATATCTTTTAAGGCAGTTTAAACTGCCTTTTTTGTTTGCTGGGGAGGAACCAAAAGTAGCATCATCACCATATGCCAATATAAGACAAATGCCTATTTTAAGAAAACTCTCAAAATAGTATATGCCCTCGCATAGAATGTTATGTAATTAAGTTAACTCAAACGAAGTCTAGAAAGAGCTTAAAGCTCCTCTTCGCTTGTGTTTTTGTTTGCTTTTCTTCTTAAAAGTCTTGAAAGCCACTTTGGCGCTTTAATGCAGATGATTGTGAATTTTTGCTTTTCCATACTATGATATATGACCATATGCGAAAATGTGTTAATTTTAATTATTGCACAGAAACTTAACTCTAATCTAACACTCAAGTTGTTATTAAAAATTCCATAATAAAATAAAGGTATTTATAAACAATATTTTATAAATGAGACATAATGTAAAAATTTATAATAACAAATAAATTTCTCAATTTTCGATTTTATAATTATATATTACTAAAATTATATAAAACTTTATAAATGTTAATTAACTATTTATAATTACATCGATAATGCTGATAATATCTTTATTATGATTTGAACTTAATGTTCCAAATAGTTTTAACATTTCAACAAAAACAAAGATGTTTTTTCTATCAATGACAAAATTTGCAAATTCTTTTGTTTTAGCTGTTCTACCAATTAATTTTGCACTATTCTCTAATTCTGTTATAGGGAAACATAGATATAACATTGGTTGCGTTCCAATTGCATATTGTTTCTCTGTAATTTTAATTTCTGCTACAATTTCATAATCTCCAAAGCGATAAACCAACAGAGGATACTCCACTTGTGTAAACATGAAATTAAAACCATTTATTTCCTTGTCGATTGGATGAGTTCTTTTTATAGATAATTCAGAATTATTCTCTAAAAAATCAGTGTTATTAAGAGATAATAAATAGTTTTTTAAGTTAAATAAAGTTTGATTTGTTATTATACCCCATTCATAAAAATATTTAATATATTCTGAAAGTTCATATAATGTTTTTTCCTTTCCATTTGCTCCAATAAAACTAAAATTTGGCATTGTTGTATTTTCTAATTTTTCGGTATCAGACTTAATCACATCATACCCTATTTGCCATTCTACATAGCATTTTTGAGTAAACGGTTCTTTTTTTGTTGAAACAGGTATTCCGTATTCATTTAGAATTGTTCTTCTCTTTATCCTCGTTTTTTCAGTACCTTTAGTTAAAGGAATTGAGACTTTTAAATTTTCTTTATTATTGATTGTATTTATAAACATATTTTTCTCCCTAATTTTTTATTAAATTTTAGCAAATAATTTTTTAAAATATAAATCTATAAGGTGATAATTATCATTATAACTATCCCATTTAATTTTATCTTTCAGAAACTCGTGCTTAAAAATGCTTTTTGTAATAAAAACGTCTTGTATTTTTAAAAATTCTTCATTATCAATGAAGACTTCAATGTTACCTAAATAATAAGGTAATTTATCAATATAATCTTTAAAAACATCAACATAACAGTAATAGCTAATTTTGTTCTTATCTATTGAAATTGCATTTGGCGAATTATCAATTATAAATGTTCTACTCCTTTTTAATGCATTAATATCTCTCATTGTATAAAATAATATATCATTATCATTTTTTTGTTTCCATTTTGATGGATATTTTGAAATATAATTACCTATATAATCATGATTCAAATTAAATTTTTTATTATCAATTGTCCGAAATTCTAAGTTTAAAATATCATCGTATTTAAATCCCCTGCCATCCCGTTTATAAATTGCAATGATAATAGGAAAACCAGTAGTTTTTGAAGTTAAATTAAATTCTTGACTATTTATAATGCAGTGGTCAATTAAAATATAATTTTCAAAAAAAGGTTTAAGTAAACTGAAATTTGCTTTTTTTATCATATATGACAAAGGATGTAAAATAACAACATAATCTGCTTTTAATTTGTTATATGACAACATGAATGAAATCCCTAAATCCCTAGTTCTAATATCATTATCAATTAAACATGGCTTTCCTTTTTTTATTTCATTCTTAATTTTTGATGTAATATCATTATACGGTGGATTACCCACAATTATAATTTTGTCTTTTTCATTTAAATTTAACGATGTTTTAGAAAAATTATATAAACTGTTTAAGTTGAAATAACTTGCATTTGGATTCATCTTTTTTGCTATATCAATTGCCTTTGAATCAATGTCACAACCAATAGTTTGATATTTAGATAAAGATTTTAAAAAAGTTCCGTAACCACATGAAGTATCTACAAGAAAATATTTATCTAAATCTGGTATATTCTTTTCAATCATGCCTATTGTCTTATTAACAAATTTTTCCGGCGTATAAAAACAGCCAAAATTTGTCATTTCTTCGTATGTTAAGTGTTTTTGAACCATTTAATTCTCCATAACTCTTTTTACTATTATATCACATTTTTATTTGTAAACATAATATTTTTTAACTTTTAAAAAAATTTTATAATATTGCACCATAACGAAATTTGCTTGTATTTTTTTCATAGATTTTTTCAACAGACAAGCACACATATAATAAAATTAAATAAGCAAACAGACAGTAGTGATATAACACATATCAAAAAAAAGCGGATAATCCGCTTTTTTTTAAAGTAATATACAAATCACTCCGCCTTTGCCTTCATTGACAATTCTGCCAAGAGTTTTGCGCATTTTGCGTTGTGCTTCAACTGGCATCATGACAAGTTTGTTGTTAACATTGTCGCCGATAAGGCTGTAAAGGCTTCGACCCAAGATGTTTGTGTCCCAAATTGATGTTGGGTCAGTTTCGAACTGCTCCATAAGATTCTTTGCAAGGTCTTGGCTTTGATCCTCAGTTCCAACCATTGGAGTGACCTCAGTTTCAACGTCCACGCGCATGATGTGAAGGCTTGGAGCAGTTGCTCTGATTTTAACGCCATAGCGTCCGCCTTGCTTGATAATTTCTGGTTCGCTAAGTTCGAAATCCTCTTTCTTAGGTTCAACAACGCCGTAGCCAGTTTCGTTCACGCCTGCAAGAGCGTCCTTGATTTTGTCATACTCACGTTTTGCGATTGCGAGTTCTTTGATATAGCCGATAAGTTCATAGTCATCTTTGATTTCATAGCCACATTCGCGAGAAAGAACTTTATAGAAAAGGTCTTCTTTTGGAATGACATTGAATTCAACAACACCCTCTCCAACTTGCATGCTTGTGAAAGTGATTGGGTCAAATGACTCACTTTCAGTGAAGGCAAGCCCGCTCTTATCGACCTCGCTGAGCTTGTTCATTTTTGCGCCCATACGCTTAACTTCTGATGAAATTTCTGAAATGATGTCGCTGTCAAAATCGAGTGCTTGAAGCCATTTTGGCATTTTAACTCTGATTGACTTGACTGGGAATTCCATAAGGATCTTCTCAAAAATCTTATCAACATCGTCTTCTTTCAGTTCTAGCGCGTTGACTGGAACAACTGGTGCGTCATACTTTTCATTAAGTGATGATGCAAGTTTTTTAGTGTCAACTGAGCTTGGATTTTTGGTGTTAAGAACGATAACAAAAGGCTTTCCACTTGCTTTCATTTCAGACACAACACGCTCTTCTGCCTCAACATAACTTCCTCTTGCAATGTCTGTGATAGATCCATCAGTGGTGACAAGGATTCCGATTGTGCTGTGCTCGTCGATGACCTTTTTTGTTCCAAGTTCGGCAGCCTCTTCAAAAGGAAGTTCATCCTCAGACCAAGGCGTTTTAACAAGGCGAGGTTTGTCGTTCTCAGTGTGACCCATAACCCCACTGACAAGATAGCCAACGCAGTCAATCATTCTAACACGCATATCAGCGTTTGCGACCTTAATCTTAACCGCTTCGTTTGGCACAAAGTGAGGTTGAGTGGTCATGATTGTTTTTCCGTCAGCCGATTGAGGAAGTTCATCAACTGTTCTATCTTTTGCATTTTTTTCTGTGATGTTTGGCACAACCAGCTTTTGCATAAACTGAGTGATGAAGGTTGACTTGCCAACTCTGACAGGGCCTACCACTCCAATATATATATCACCGTTTGTGCGTGATTTGATATCATCATAGATTTCATATTTTTCCATAAAAAATGCCTCCTTATGACACAAGTATCATATGAAGGCTATCAAAACAATAGAACATTTTTGATTTAAAATTTTTTATTTATTATTAAGTTTTTTTGAGCGCTATTCTGATTTGTCTTTTTCATCATCCACGACGATATCAGTTTGGTCGTCTTCCACAACAATTTCAGTTTCAGCTTTTTGTTCAACCTCGTCCTCGGCGATGATTTCCTCACCTTTCTTGTGGCAGAAAAACTTTTTGAGTTTGTCAGCAAAACCAACTTTGTTTTCGGTGTGATGAATAAGACGATAAATATTTGCATGGTGGCGAATATATGTGAGCGCAATAAGTGCCCAAATGATTGCAGTGATTGCCCAAGCATAAGGCACACCTGTCAGCCAAACGAAAATGGTCTGAGCAACTGCAAGTGCGGTTAGATAGAGAAATGACGCAACTGAGCCATAGTCATTGAAATACAAAATTGTTGCACAAACGAAAAACCAAGCTATGCCAACATACCAAAGGTCTGAAAAGAGGAATACACCTGCAAAGCAAGCAACGCCCTTTCCGCCTTTAAACTTTGACCAAACTGGAAAGTTATAGCCAAGCAAGATAAAAAGACCTGCCGTCCAAAATGCGAGATAGCTGTATGGCGCTGGTGTCACAATTCGGCAAACAAGGCAGGTTAGACCTGCTTTGACAACTTCGGCAAGAAAAGTGATAAGCGCAAGTTTAAAGCCAAAGCTTCTGAGCATATTCATTGTTCCTGGATTGCCACTGCCCACCTTTGTGATGTCTTTGTGGCGACCATACCAAGCAATAATTTTTGAAAAATTGATTGTTCCAATAAAATATGAAACAATGGCAATTATGACAAATATTGAAATTATATTCATTCTTTATCCTCCTTGCCACGAAATATTATACGAATTGGCGTGCCAGAAAAATCCATTCTTTCCCTAAATTTATTTTCAAGATATCTTGAATATGAGAAATTTATAAGTTTTGGGTCGCTGACAAACATAACAAACGTTGGCGGATTGGTTGAAACTTGTGTTATAAACTTTATCTTCGCCCTTCTGCCAGAGTGTGAAGGTGGCTCAAAATTGAGAATGGCGTCATGCAAAATGTCATTGAGCAGACCTGTTGTTATGCGCTTTGATGAATTTTCATAAACATTTGCAACCTTTTCCATAATTTGACCTGTGCTTGCGCCAGTGAGCGCTGAAACATAGATTGACTGAAAATATTTCATAAATGACAAATCTTCTTTAAGCCCTGCTTCAAAAGCATTTTTATCCTTGGCTTTAATATCCCACTTGTTGACAACGATAACGCTTGGCTTGCCCGCTTCGTGCACATACCCGGCAACGCGAACATCCTGTTCAGACAGCCTGTCCGCACTGCCGTCAACCACAATCAAAACAACATCAGCCTCGTCAATGGCAGACATTGTCCTGAGAACTGAATATCCCTCAATGGACTGTTGCTCAACGCCACGTTTGCGCCTCAACCCTGCGGTATCCACAAGAGCATAGTCTTTTTTGTTATAACGAAACGGAACAAGCACGCTGTCGCGCGTTGTGCCTTCAATTCCACTCACCACAACCCTTTCACTGCCGATAAGACGATTGACAAGCGAACTTTTGCCAACATTTGGCCTGCCAACTATGGCAACCTTTGTGGCTTTTGTATACTCTCCGCTAAACTTTGGAAAGTGTGATACGATTGCGTCAAGAATGTCACCCAGTCCTTTGCTTTGAAGCACTGAAAGTGGCATTGGCTCTCCAAGACCAAGACTGTAAAACTCATAAGTGTTTTCAACCTCAAACTTGTCAAGTTTGTTCACAACCAAAACAACTGGCTTTTTTGACCTTTTGAGAACAGAGGCAACATCTTCGTCGTTAAGTGTCACTCCGCTTTGACCATCCACAATAAAAACAATAACATCACTTTCATTTATAGCAACTTCTGCTTGCTTTTTGATGTCACTTTGAAAAACATCGTCACTTCTCGGATCAAGTCCACCTGTATCAACCAGCAAAAATTCATGACCGCACCATTCAGCATCAGCATAAATCCGATCACGCGTAACGCCTGGTGTGTCATCCACAATCGATATTCTCTTTCCGCAGATTTTGTTGAAAAATGTTGATTTGCCAACATTTGGTCTTCCAACAACTGCAACTATCGGTTTTAACATATCTAAATAATATCATATTTGAAAAATTTTAACAAGTTAATTTATCATTTAAATATATTTATTTTTGCAATAAGCTCATAAATCAAATTAAGCACTTTTTTATTTTCCTTTGCAACCTGAGCAATCGCCTTTGCACTTTGAAGAATATGGGCAAGCTTTTTTCTTTTTCAAGAATTTTATAAGATAACATATTGCGCATATGACAATGATTAACAGAACTGCAACAACAAAGACTTTCCAAAATCCAAAAATTTCGATAAGTCGAGCAAGGTTATACGCCATCATCGCAACGATATATGCAACAATGAGCTCTATTACAATTCCGATAAACGTCCACTTTTTGCCAATTTCTTTTGATAAAACTGACGCTGTCGCAAGGCAAGGGAAATACAATAGCGAGAAAACAAGATAGGCTATGACTGCACTTGGGCTTGTGAAATACACTGCACTCGTTGGGTCTTTGACAGAATCTCCAATCAGCGATTCGCTTGCTTCGTCAACATGATTGAACATTGCAATGGATGACACAATCACCTCTTTTGCAATAAGTCCAGCAATAAGTGCGGAAACAAGTCCCCAACTGCCAAAACCGAGAGGAATGAAAATTGGTGCTAAAATTTTGCCAAGGCTTTCAAGCATACTCACACCGCCAGAAGAAGCGACATAACTGAAAGTAAAAGAAAAGTTGCCAAGCACCCAAACAATCACATTCATTGAAACAATAAGCGTACCAACACGAATGAGGAAAAGTTTGACGTTGTCCCAAAGCACAGAAAGAACGCGCTTAAAGCTCATACTTCGATATGGCGGAAACTCCAAAATAAAAGTCTGTTCCTTGCTTTTAAGCACTGTTTTTTCAAGTATAAAACTGAGAAAGATTGCAACCGCCACACCAAGCAGATAAAGTCCCATAATCACAAAAATATTTTTCGCGCCAAAAAAAGCTCCACCCAAAACTGCATAGATAGGAAATTTTGCACTGCAACTCATGTATGGCGTCAAAAGTCCAGTTTTGATTTTGGAATTTTTATCCTCCATATTGCGTGCTGTAAGCACTGCGGTCGTCGAGCATCCAAAACCCATAAGAAGCGTGTAAACACTTTTGCCAGAAAGCCCAACCTTACTCAAAATATCCTCAAACACAAATGCAACGCGAGAGAGGTATCCGCTGTCTTCAAGGATTGAAAGAAAGAGGAAAAGTAAGGCCACCTGAGGCAAGAAGCCAAGGATTGAACCAAGTGCACCAACGATTGCCGTCTGGAAGAAACTGACCACCCAACTGCCCTGCCCAAAAAGGTTTGTCAGCCAAGACAAAAGTGGCTTAAACGCACTGTCAAGACAAAAAGATAATCCATCACTGCACCATGCACCAATCGAGAAAAATGTTAGATAAAAAGCTATCGCCAAAAAGCATAGAAAAATCGGGAAAGCCAAAAACCTGTTCATGACAAGTTTGTCAAGCTTGCTTCTGCCATAAACACGCGTTTGCTTTGTTATACAGGAAGATAGTATTTTATCAATATAGTCATATCTCACCCGCGCAACTTCTTCAATGTGGTCTGAAAGATTTTCAATATTTATACCCACTTTCTTTGCAATTTCTTCATCTTTTTCAAGAAGTTTGATTGCATAAAAATCTTTAAGCTTTTCATCAATCTTTCCAAGTCGAGAATAATCCAAATTCAAAGCTTTTATATACGGCAAAACCTTTCTCTCTTTCAAAAACTTCTCATTTGCAAATTCAATTATTGCATCGTTAAGTGAAGTCAGTGTGCTTTTATCACGCGCATTGATTGGAACAACTTTGATTCCAAGCATTTTACCAAGAGAGGAATAGTCAATCTTACAAATTGGCTTTTTGTCAATCTGGTTGACCGCCAATATGACAGGCACGCCAAGTTCCAAAAGTCCAAGCGTGAGATAAAGATTGCGTTGAAGATTGCTTGCATCACAAATGTTGACAACAAGACGGTCTGGCGATTTTAGAATATAGTCCACCGCAACTTTTTCTTCATAACTGAGGCTTGTGAGTGAATATATGCCAGGCAGGTCAACAATGTTTATCTCCTGCCCTTTAAACGAATATCTCTTCGCCTTTTCTTCAACTGTCACGCCATGCCAGTTTCCCACATGCTCATGTGCACCAGTGAGAGAATTAAAAAGTGTGGTCTTGCCAGTGTTTGCATTGCCCACAAGATTGATATTTATCATTTTTTGCCTCCACTATCTTTCAATATAACAGCTTCGGCAACGCTTGAACGCAGTGACAGCGTGTAGGCGCGAATTTCCACCAAAAACGCTTTCCCAAGCAGTGATTTGCGAACTGAAACAACCCTTTGCCCAGAAGTAAAACCAAGGTCATAGAGCCTTCGCCGAATTTTCATAGGCGCATTTTCATCAATCTTTTCAATTTCGTATAACTTACCAAATTTGGCCTTGTTCAATCTTAACATGATAAGATTGTATTAAATTTTCGCGTTTTACATGACAAATTTTATAAATCTGCTTGGTTATGATAATTTTTTGTGCTACAATATATCCAAGGAGAGAAGAAAATGAAGTGTATATATTGTGGTTGCGAGGAAAACAAAGTTCTCGATTCAAGGAACTCAGATGAAACAAACTCAATCAGAAGAAGACGCGAGTGCATTAACTGTGGCAAGCGTTTCACAACCTATGAAACTATTGAAACAACACCTATATTGGTTGTCAAAAATGATGGTTCAAGGCAAGCTTTTGACGCAAACAAAATTAAGAAAGGCCTGATTATCGCTTGCGAAAAAAGACCTGTGAGCGCTGTTCAAATTGACAATATGGTTGCAAACATTGAAAAGAACATTCAAAATCGACTTCTTCAAGAAGTCAAGTCATCAGAGATTGGTGAAATGGTTATGGAACAACTCAAACAAGTTGATGATGTTGCATATGTGCGTTTTGCATCAGTTTATCGCAAATTCACTGACCTTACATCATTCAAACGCCTTCTCGATGAAATTTAGTAATTAAAAAACACTAGACATTGCTAGTGTTTTTTTGTTGAAAAAATTGAAAATTTAACATCTTTGCTCTTTTTCTATTTTCACACGCATTTCATCAAGTATGCGTTTTTCAAGACGAGAAATATAACTTTGACTTATTCCAAGTTTGTCAGCAACTTCCTTTTGAGTTAGTTCATCCTGCCCTGTCAAGCCATAGCGCAAAATCATTATTTCCTGCTCACGCGAATTTAATCCTTCAATAAGAGAATAAACCATTTGTCTGTCGGCGCTTTCGTCCACCGTTTTTTCAATGAGGTCTTCTTCACTTGGCAACACATCTGACAGAAGCAGTTGATTGCCCTCTTTATCCATGCTGAGCGGTTTGTCAAAACTGATATCTTTTGAAGTTTTGGAAACTTTTCGAAGTTGCATAAGAATTTCATTTTCAATGCAACGGCAAGCGTAAGTTGCAAGTTTAATATTTTTGTCAAGATTGAAAGTTTTGACTGCTTTGATCAATCCGACTGAGCCTATGGATATAAGATCCTCAAACTCTATCGAGGAATTTTCAAACTTCTTTGCAACATAGACCACAAGACGCAGGTTGTGTTCAATAAGGCTGTTTATGGCACTGGCACTGCCATTTGATTTAAGAATCAATAGCTGAGTTTCTTCCTCGCTTGAAAGAGGCGCTGGCAGGTCTTGATGACCATAGACATAGCAGACTATGCTTTCAGGATCCTGAAAATTGAAACGTTTGAAAGTGTTATACAGCCAAAGTTTGATTTTGAAAATAAGTTTATTCATTTTCTCTCCTTAAAATTTTTTAATTCGCCAAAAGTTCTGTAAGACTAAAATCTTATAAGCTTACCTAAATTATCTCACCATGAAGAAGAATGTTTTTGCCAAAAGATCGTTCAAAGCCCGAAAAAGTTAGGCCAAGCATCATGTTTTTATACTCCTTTGTAACGCCATTTCCGCATATGTCCACTCTACCGACAGAAAAAACCAAGATTTGCGTTCCGCTGGCAATGGTGCTAAGCTTGATGTAATGCGCATTGTTAAGCGCTGACAAGTCTGTTTTTTTTAGATATGCTGATAGATAATTTGTATTCTCATACAACTTTTTAAATATGTCGAAATTGATTAAAACAACGGGTTTTTTGGTGACTGGATCATAAAGCAAGTTTCCACTATCCAAAAATCCTTCTTCCTCCACAAGTTTGCCATCATTGAAAATTTTGACTTTGAAAGAAAAATCTTCAATATGCTTTTGCCTAAGTCGCATTTTGAATATGCTTTTGCTGACCAAAAATATTGCAAAGCAAATGGCAAGAATCACAAGAAGAGGCAACTGTCCAAAAGTTGAAGAAATTGCATAACATCCTCCGCCAAACAAAAAGGAAAGACCCAAAAACACACTATAAATCTGACAAAAGCGCTTGATAGAAGTGAAGTTAAATGAGATCGACACAAGAAGAACAGAAACAAAAACTTGTGTCAAAAGTCTGGCGTAGGACGGCAGTGCAAACAGAGGCAAAACAACTGCAATAACTCCTCCAAGAAAGGCAGAAAGCCAAATGACTTTTGCTTTCTCTTTGAGGAAAAGAGCTGTTAAAAACAAGATGAAGAAGTTGATTGTCAGGTTTATAAAAAGCGAAAACTCAATTTCAATAATCATGTTCACCTCTTGCGACAAGTTTAAATTACTTTGATTAAATTCACCAAAAAGAAAAAAGATGAAAAATTGGAGAAAGGCGAAAATTAAATAGAATATTGTTTTAATCACCTTTTTCGCGCAATTTCAATCTTATTTGGCAAAATACTTTAAAATTTGCAAATATTACATGCTTTCAAATATATTTGACTTTTGAAAAAAGAAAAACTATACTTATTTTATGAAAAGATTTTTTGGTAAAGTGATTAATGAACATATGCTCATTGACGGCAGTGAAAACTTGCATTTAAGCAAAGTTTTAAGAATGAAAGTTGGAGATCAAATCATTATAAATTGCAATGATGAGTTTGACTATTTCTGCACAATCGAAAGCATAACAAAATCTCAAACGCTTGCAAAAATTGAAAGCAAAAAAACTTGTCAAGCTCTTCCAAAACGTAATATTGTGCTTTTTCAAGCGCTTCCAAAAAAGGAATATTTTGATATAATTATCGCAAAGTCAATCGAGCTTGGCGTAAGCAAAATTGTGCCATTTACAAGCAAGTTTACAGTTGTTAAAGAAGTCAAAAAAGACAGAGTTCTCATTCAAATCATGACCGCTTGCAAGCAATGCGAAAGGTCGAAGCTGGTTGAACTTGGTGAGATTTTAACTTTTTCAAATATGCTAAAAGAATTGAAAAATTTTGATGCCATTCTTTTCGCTAACGAAGATGATAACGAAACTGCCAAATTTATACCAAGCCTTGTCGAAGGCAAACAAAATATCGCTGTTATAGTTGGTGCAGAAGCAGGTTTCAGTCCAGACGAACGAAAAGAAATCATCAAAGCAGGCGCAAAATCAATAACTCTTGGCACAAGAATTCTTCGAAATGACACCGCTTGCGTCGCAATGCTCACTCTTGCAGGAATATTTTCAGATAATTAAATTTTCACCTCAATTTAAAAAAGCCAAATTAAAAACTAGCAAAAATTTGCTAGTTTTTTGGTTTCTTATCATCATCTACTGAAAGAATGTATGGATTTGTTGGCACGCCTTGACCACGAAGCTCCACCAAAATTGTGTCTTCACCTATTTTGACCACACAGCC
>CAOJNR010000014.1 GCA_948439925.1 uncultured Clostridia bacterium | reverse complement strand
AGATTTCTTGTTGTGTCTTGAAGTCCCGCAACTTCACTGCCTTTGATGATTTTTTTGATGTCTTTTTCATCAAGCGTTGTGCATGCAATTAATAATTCATTTGCAAAAACCTTATCAATAGCAGTGTAGAAATAATGAGATGATTCTCTTTGAGTTGCGATTTGTTTTCCTAAATCTTTTTGTAAATCTAGATAAGAATGAGTTTCAGTAACATACTGCAATCCAGATTGTTTTGTTAAAGATTCAGTTATGATTTTATCTAAATCAAGTTTTGAGAATTCTTTTTTAAACAATGGTGCAATATCTGAAATAGAAGTTTTATCTTCTTTAATTTGATTTTTGATTCTCATGACCATATCGTTGAAGATTTGAGTATCAGTATCAATAGTGAAAGTTTTATCATTAAGCGATTTTGCTTTTTTGTTTATAACATTCATAATTGATGTAAACTTCTCTTCAAACATTGGGTCGTCTGGTGAAAACTTGGTCGATTCAATCATCTTTTTGATTGCATCTTCACCGAGATTTCTTCCATCAAGTCTTTTAGTTTCCTTGCAGTGATCAATAAGTTTTTGTTGAAGTTCACTTGCAGTTTGGATTTCTCCATTTTGAATATCTTTTCTGATTTTTGTTTGAATTTCAGGAACAAAACTTTCAAGTGTAGGGTTGAGAACTTTTTGAATAAACTCATTTTGTTTTGCATAAGCATCTTGAATATTGTGTTTTGCACTTTCTGCATATTCTCTTGCAGAGAAATCATCATCTGTGCTTTCAGTTGGAAGTTCGTCAAGATTTTGCACCTCTTGCATGTATAAATCACTCATTAGAGTAAACTTAACATAACTACGGATATCGCCATTTGCAAGAGCTGTTGCAATTTTGTAAATATTTTCACTTGCTTTTTCATTAATGCCTTCATCATTTGAGAGAGCAACGAGATAAGTGATAAAAGTTTCTTCATTAGCAGTTGCTTCTAAGTTGTTTGATTTAAGAATTTCATTAACATTCTTTTTATATGCGTCTAATGACTTTTTATCAAATTGTTTATCTTTAATAAGCATTGCTGTCTTTTTAGGCAACTCGGTTAAAAACTTCTCAACTTGTTTATTAATTCCATTTTCTATTTCTTTATTTGCATTATGAAGTGAAACAAGAGTTTTAAATTCTTCTTCATCAGTCAAACTTGAAACTTTTTTATTTTTTATAATTTCGTCTAGTTCAAGTTTACTTAACTCTTCTTTTGCTTCTTTGCTTTCAACTTTTGATAAAATTGCTTGTCTAATGTAACTTTCAACTTCTTTTTCAAAGTTTAAGATTGGTTCATTGAGTTTTGCAGAGAATGGAACTATTGTAAAATCAGTATTTAAAGAAGTTGGATTAAACTGATGAGAAAGCGATTCAAAGAAATCTGTCTTTTCAAGTATGGCATTTCTGTTTTTTAACAAGTCTTTAATATTATTATTTTTTACTTGCGATTGAGCAATCATTTGTGTTGTCATATTGCGAATAATGCCATCACCAAAAATAAAAGCATTTTCACCATCACTGGATATAGGGGATTGTTCAACTGATGTTCTTGAAAACTCACCATACTTTTCAAAATAGTTTTCTGCTTCTTCAAGGTTTGCAACTGCGCTTGCATAAGCATATTGTTTTGTCATGTTGATTATATCTTGTTTTGTAGGGCAGACTGGCTGATTTTCAGTTGCCATAATTTTTGTTGTGAAGTTCATTGCCTCTGCGAAAGCTTCGCGTTGTTGGTTATCGAGGTCGCGTTTTTTCTGGTATTGTCCAATTTCGTAAGCGCGCGCTTGTGCTTTTTCAACATCTTTAACGCCTTGCGCCATGATTTCTGTTGCTTGATCTCGGATTTTATCTGAGAAGATTGTGTAGAAATTGTCAACAATCTGAGGATTGTGTTGTGCTGAGAAAGCATAGTGCTTAACAAAAGCCTCTTTGTGCTTTTCAAGCATTTGCAGTGTTTGTTGATCGTTGAAAGTTGCCACTCTTGTTTTTCCATCCTCAGCAACGGTATCGCCAGTGAGAATTCTCTTAACAAAAACTTCTCCGCCATTTACTATCATCTCATCAGTTGCTTTCTTTGTTTGTTGAACTTTGGCTTGTGAGCCATTGTATTTGCTGAGAGTGTCAAGCGTTTCCCTAGTTTTGATAGGGGAAGAGAGTTGAGAGCTGAGAGTAGCTTTGACTTCACTGCTTGCACCAGAGAAATGTTTATTGATAATTGCATCAATATCTTTTTTGTCACTGTGATCATCAATTTTTTTGATTTCAGACAATAATGTTATGTTATCTATTTCTGATGAAACTCCCATTTTCAACATATTGTCAAGCACGTCGCTAGAAGTTGGAAGAATTGTTTTGATGTTTTTAAGTAAGTTATCTCTTTTCTCGCCAGTTATAAGAATATCTTTTGAAACAAGTTTTTTTTCGTCAATCATGACAGGTTTGCCGTCTTTATCAAAAACTTTCTCGCCGTTTTCAACCTTTTGAACTTTGATGTCTTCAAAAGTTGAAGCACGGAAATATTTGTCAACAAAGGCATTTTGCTGTTCAGCAGTCACGCCAAAATTGTTCATTTTGCGCATGTCTGTAAGCATTTCCATTCGAAGTTCCATATGTTCTTCATCCATGAATTGATCCATAGTGGAAACTTCTGGGATTAAACCATCTGCGATTGCTTGTCCAATAAATTCACTGTAAAATGGGTCATTTTGAACATTTTCAGCCATTTCAGCTTCAATTTTATTATGGCTTTCAACAGCATTATCAAGTTGTTTTTCAAGTTGCCAGAATTGTTCTTGCTGATTTTCAATATCGCGTTCAAGTTCAGAAAGTGGGTCAAGATAGCGAGTGTATGTTTTGATGAGTGGGTTTTTGAGCTTGTCAATGCTTGCAGCGTAAGCCATACCGCCAATAGTTGAAGCAACAGCAACAGCGCTGACAACCACGGCAGCAACAGCACCAAGTCCAAGCAGTGGGGCAATCAACAAAAGTGCAAGCCCCAAAATGATCATGATATCGGCAGGAGTTTCTTGAAATTTTCTTTTTGTTCTGTCAATTTCCTCAGTTTCGCGTGCCGTTTGGGTGAAATTGTCAACGATAGCCTTCTTGTCTTTTTCCTCTTCCTGTGGCTGTTCATCTTGGGTTTGGTTGTTGTTTCCACCATTTCCACCATTGTCACTCTCTTCCGCTTTATCTGATTGAGCTTCTTCTTGTTGCTCTTGTTGTGCTTGTGGTTCAGAAGCAATGTTGAATGTGATTGGTTGAATTGTTTGTGTGTTAAATTGATCAGATTTACGATCGTCAATCCAAGTGGCTGCAAAAGAATAATTATCATTGCCGAGTTCCATGAATTTGTCATTGTCTGGATCATCAAGTGATGGTTGGTTTGGCCTTTTCGCCACAACACTTTCAGGTAAAAACTCTTCTTCAAATGCTTTTAATGCTTCCAAAACTTTATCATCAAGTTTGCTTTGAGTGTTATTTGTGGATGTTGTTAATGGCACATTAAAATAGCTGTGTGTTTGACCGCTTCCTTTTTCAAACATCAAATAAACACCTGTTTTATGCGATTTATTTTCATCAGTAGAAAACATTTTAAGCATTTTATTTACCTTAATCCAATTTCCCTCTGGACTTTCGCCTTTGTTGCCAATGTTAAGATAAATATTTTTACCATCTCTCGTGAAATAGTAGGAATCTATTTGCATTTCACCATGTTCGTCAATTCCGCGTTCAAGATTCAAAACACCAAGATTGGCATTGTTTCCAAATGTGAATTTTTGGAAACCTATTTCCTTATCGTTTTTGCTTCCAGCATAAAGGAGGAGCAGTTGATTGAGATATGCGTCTTTTACGCCATCTTTGCCAGTATTAAGTTTCTTTGTTTCAACAAAATTGTCTTGCGCTGAGAAAAGTTTTTCAACAAGTTTTGTTGAAACTGTTGGATTGAGCACAGCTTGTTTGCCGTCAATTTGTGCTTTGTATTCATAGTCTTTGCCATCGCAAGAAAGTTTGGCACCAAGTGGGCCAACGGTGAGAGTGTATTCTTTGACAGTTCCGTCTTCTGACTTGACATTAAGAGTAAGCGAGTTGTTTGTTGATGACAAACTGATAGGAGGCTTGTCCTTGTTTGGCTTAACTTCAAGTGTAACTTTGCCACCATCTTTGCCGACATTAAGTCCGTCAAAAAGATTCTCTTCAAATTCAACAAAAACTTGCTTGCCGTCTTGGAAGAGTTTGAATTTTTCTTCGCCATTGAGGTCAAAAGAGAGGAGCGTGTCACTATCATTAAGCATAGCAAGATTTTGAGGCATTTCTTGCCCATCGTCAAGCTTAACGCGGTTTTCAACTAAAAGAATGTCAGCTTTGTCAAGAGTGTCAGCAGTATTTACTTCAACATGCTGTGCGGTTATATCAAAGTTAAAAGGATTCCTTCCTTGTTCTAATTCTTTTTCTATTCTTTGATTTTCCTGTCTTATTTCTTCCTCTCTTTTTCTTTGTGCTTCTTGTCTTTTTGCTTCTTCGGCTGCCTGTTGTCTTTTTCTTGCTTCTTTTATGACTGACGAGCTGGCGATATCAATAATGGTTTCTTGTTCTGTTGTTATGTGATTATTGTAAACGGCTGTCAAATACTCTTGGCTGTGATGTTTGTTTTTTATTTCGTCATTTGAAACACTATATCCAACGTTTTCAATTTCTTCTTTGGAAGAACCTTTAAGTGCTTCATCTAGCATCGCTGGAAGGATAGTGTATTCAAAAAAATTCTTACTCTCAGCGCTAAGCTGGTTAAAAATATCTTTAAAAGCAGGCTCAGTATCACTGATAAGCGAATTCAAGAATTTTTTGTTCTCTTTCTCGTTTTTAATAATTTTTGCCATAAGCTATATGACCTCCATATATTTATTATTAATAATATTATATCATGTAAATATCTTATTGTCAAGGGTGTAAGGTTTTAGTCAGAAATTTTTTGTTCGACTTTTTGTTGGGAGATTTTTGATGAAAAATGTTGGAAAAATTCTTTAATTTGACCATTTTGTGCTATAAATAGGGTAAAAAATTTGTAATTTTGTTTAAAGTTTGCTAGAATAGAGAAAAATAGGAGTTAAAATGGGACTTTTTGGTAGTGAAAATGCAAGTCAAGTTAAAAAACTTAAAAAAATTGCGGACAAGGTCATCGCGCTTGAAGATCGCTTTGCTGAATATTCAAATGAGCAACTTCGTGCATGCACTGATGAATTTAAAAATCGTTACAAAACTGGGGAGAGTTTAAATTCACTTTTGCCAGAGGCTTTTGCTGTGGTGAGAGAGGCGTCAACAAGAGTTTTGAATATGAGGCACTACTATGTTCAAATCTTAGGTGGAATTGCTCTTCATCAAGGTCGTATTGCAGAAATGGCAACAGGTGAAGGTAAAACACTTGTTGAAACCTTGCCAGCATACTTAAATGCACTTACTGGCGAAGGCGTGCATATCGTGACCGTCAATGAATATCTTGCAAAGCGTGACGCTGAGTGGATGGGCAAAATTTTCAAGTTTTTGGGACTCACAGTTGGTGTGACACTTTCAGGACAAAATGAAAGACTCAAAAAAATGGCATATGACGCTGACATTACTTACTGCACAAACAATGAGCTTGGCTTTGACTATCTTCGTGACAATATGGCAGTCAACAAAAATCAACGCGTTCAAAGAGGGCGCAATTTTGCCATAGTCGACGAAGTGGACAGTATTCTTATTGACGAGGCAAGAACACCACTTATTATCAGCGGTCGTGGAAACAAATCAAGTGACGGCTATATCAACGCACAAAAGTTTGTTAAGACTTTAAATCGTGAAAAAGATGTTGAAATTGATGAAAAGACCAAGCAACTCAACCTCACTGAAAGCGGAATTGAAAAGGCTGAGAAGTTTTTCAAAGTTGAAAGCCTTTCTGATATATCTAATATCGAGCTTAACCACTATATTAACAACGCAATTCGTGCCAATTATATCATGCACAAAGATGACAACTATATCATCAGAGATGGCGAAATCCTCATTGTTGACGAGTTCACTGGCCGTGTCATGCCAGGCAGACGCTTTAATGCAGGTCTTCACCAAGCAATCGAAGCCAAGGAAGGCGTTGAAATCAAAGATGAAAATCAAACTCTTGCAACAATAACATTCCAAAACTATTTCAGGCTTTACAAAAAACTCTCTGGAATGACAGGAACTGCCAAGACCGAAGAGGGCGAGTTCAGAACAATTTACAATCTTGATGTTGTCACAATTCCAGTAAATCTTCCAAAGAAGAGAATTGATGAGGCAGATATAATTTATCTGACTGAAAATGGCAAAATTCAGGCCATTATTGAAGAGATAAAGGAATGTGCAAAAACTGGACAGCCTGTGCTTGTGGGCACGGTTACGATCGAGAAGAGTGAGCTTATCTCAAAAGCGCTTAAAGGCGCAAAGATTGCCCACACTGTTTTGAACGCCAAAAATCATGAGCAAGAAAGTGAAATCGTGGCTCAGGCGGGCAGAAAAGGCTCGGTGACAATCGCAACCAACATGGCAGGCCGTGGAACTGACATTTTGCTTGGTGGTAACCCTGAATTTATGGCAACAAAGCGCATGAGAGCTGAAAACTTCACTGAGGAAGAAATTTCCTATGCAACAGCATTCAACACTGTTGAAGATGAAAGGCTCAATAAAGCACGCGAGCGTTTTAACGAACTTTATAGGGACTATAAAGTTGTCACAGACAAGGAAAAAGCAGAAGTTAAAGCACTTGGCGGACTTCATATTATAGGAACTGAAAGACATGAATCTCGAAGAATTGACAATCAGCTTCGTGGTCGTGCTGGCCGTCAAGGTGACCCAGGAAGTTCGGTTTTCTTCCTTTCGCTTGAAGATGACCTGATCAGACGCTTTGCTGGTGACAAACTCAAAAAAATGGCAAGCATGCTCAGACTTGATGATTCAGTTCCAATTCAGTTGAAAATGCTTTCAAGACAAATTGAAGGTGCTCAAAAGAAAATTGAGCTTCAAAACTTCTCTCAAAGAAAAACCGTTATTAAGTTTGACGATGTTCTCAACAAACAAAGGGAGATAATCTATGAAGAGCGCAATAAGGTGCTTGAAGGTCTGCCTGTGCATGACCAAATTGAACGTATGATTCCTGAGCAAGTTGACAGAGTTATTTCACAGTGCATTGATGACGACAAGCCGTTCTTTGAATGGGACATTGAAGCAATCAATTCAGCGCTTGAAAAAGGACTTATTGAAAAGGGAACAAACCTTGTTGACGAAAAGTTTATTGAAGGTTGCGATGCCAGCGAAGTTGCAGAAAAAGTGCTGAAAAAAGTTGATGAAAGGCTTAAAAATCAGACAGAAACGATAGAGGCAACAGGGTATCCTTTTGAAAACCTCGAACGTGCCGTTCTTCTTCGAATGGTTGATCTCAACTGGATGGGACATATCGAAGATATGCAAATCATGAAAAACGAAATTTTTGCTCGTGGCTTTGGCAATCAAGACCCAGTTCTTGCTTACAAAAAAGACGGATTTGAAATGTTCGATAACATGATTGACAAAATTAAAGAGATGACTGTTTACACTCTTTTAAATGTCAAGGTTGAAGCGCCACCTCAGCCACAAGCTCAGCAGTCTTACAATGTGGTTGTCACTGGCAAAGAACTTACGCCAGAAGAGCGTGCAAAACAAAAAACAAAACCTTTTGTGCAGAAAACCGATGTGCGCAATGGACGTAAAATTGGCAGAAATGAAGCCTGCCCATGCGGAAGCGGACTTAAATACAAAAACTGCTGTGGAAAAGACAGTGTAGAATAGAAAAACATCACTTGAAAAAGTGGTGTTTTTTATTTTTTTTGTAAACTGCTAAACTTAGCAGTATTTTATAATTTCATTTTGCTACAATGGTGCTGAAATGGAGGTGATTATGAAGGAAATGAGAGAAGATTGCAAGTTTTTTAAGCAACTTTATACATATAATGAAAAACTTGACCGAATGGATAAAGTCGGCTATTTTATTTGTAAAGATAGCAACGCAAAAACTTGCTCAAATTGCAATAAATATTTAAAAGTGGAGGGCAAAAAAGATGATGTAAAATACAGCATTTTATGTAGGCTTTCAATGCTAGCGTTGGAACTTAAAGCAATCAAAAAACTTGTGATTGAAGCAAAACTTGATAAAAATTGCAAAAAAGAAGGCAAAAAAATGTAAAAATCCCCATTTTTGTTTTGAAATGATGTTTTTTTGTGATAAAATAAATCTATAAATTTAGGAGTTGAAATGCAAAGACACATCTATCCAGCGATTTTCTTTAAAGATGATGATATGGTCAAAGTGCTTTTTCCAGATCTTGAACTCACAACAGATGGTTTTTTCATGGAAGAGGCTTTCCTTTATGCAAAAGAGGCACTGAAAGGTTATTTCATACAAACTGAGAAATATGATTTTGATTACAACTTTCCTTCTTCGTTTGAAAAAGTTAAAGGCTCTTGCCGAAAGGACGACGTTGTTATGCTCGTTGACGCCATTTTGACAAAAAAAGACTTAAAATAAAATATTTTTTTTGCGAAAGTAAAACAAAATTGTTGACAATATAGATGCAATATGTTAGAATAAACTAACACTTCCACTTGGGGTGTTAGTTTTTATGTTAGGAGAAATGAATTATGGCAGCACCAAAACGCAAAAACATCACTCTTGCTTGCACTGAATGTCAAGAGAGAAACTATGCAACAAGCAAAAACTCAACAGCAAATCCAGAGAGAATTGAAATTACAAAATTCTGTGCTCGTTGCGGAAAGAGAACTGTTCACAAAGAAACAAAATAATCAAATTTTTTGGGGGAATCAATGTCAAAGAAAAACAAAGAGTCACAAGTTGTGACAGAAGAGAAAAAAGTCCCTACACAAGAAGAAAAAGTTTCAAACAAGTCAGACAAAAAAGCTGAAAAAAACGCTGATAAAACAGCTGATAAGAACAAAAAGTTCAAAAAGAAGAAAGAGAAGAAGAACAAGCTTAACATCAAGGAAAACGCAAAAGGCACAGCGTCTGAACTCAAAAAAGTCACTTGGCCAAGTTTTGCCGAAGTTGTTAAAAGAACAGGCGTTGTTCTCGCAGTCGTTCTCATCTTTGCAGTTATTCTTTTTGGAATAGATGTTTTGTTTGAATTTATTTTTGGATTGTTTAAATAAAGGTGGATTATGGAAGAAAATTTTAATAGTGAAAATTCTCAGGTAATACCAGAAGAGTCAAAGCGCAAAAATGTTGACGTTTCAAAACTCGAAGAAAAATGGTATGTGCTTCACACATTTTCAGGATATGAAAATGTTGCGAAAGAAAATCTTGAAACTGTTGTGGACAAGTTTAACCTTCACGACAGAATTTTTGATATCGTTATTCCAATGGAAGATGTTGTTGAAGAGAAAAACGGCAAGAAAAAGCTTGTTCAAAGAAAGGCTATGCCTTGCTATATCCTTGTCAAAATGAAATATGCTGATGACCTCTGGCACAATGTGACTCTCACACGCGGAATCACCGGTTTTGTTGGTCCAAAGGGCAGACCTCTTGCACTCACTGAGGAAGAAGTGATCAAACTTCGCCTTGAAAAAATCAAAGTTGAGGTTGACCTTGCAGAAGGCGACACAATCGAAGTTATCGAAGGCGCGCTCAATGGCATGATTGGCAAAATTCAATCAGTTGACAGTGAGAACGGCACTCTTACAGCACTTGTTGAGATGTTTGGAAGAGAAACAGCTGTTGACCTTCAATTTGCACAAGTTCGCAAGGTGAATAACTAAGTTTTCGATATTTAAAAAAATTAAGTCAATATCAAAAATGGGTATTGACTTTTTTGATGCAGTGTTGTATAATGAATACATAACTAAGGGAGGTAACTTATGAATAGTGAACAAATAAAAGCACTTGAAGCACTTAAAAAACAGAAAGAAATTCAAGCTGCAGAAAACTGGAATGCAGCAGCAGAGCAATATGCAAAGCTTGCAGAACAAAGAAAACAAGCAGATACAGAAGCAGATGCAGCATTTAGAGCAAAATTTGCTTATGCTTATGCTAAAGATGAAGACAGCATACAATAATTTGATAAAGTTTGCAAATATACTTGACAAATAGATATAAGAAAAGTATAATAAAAACGTTGAAACTATGGTTTCGGCGTTTTTTTGTGGGAGATGGGAACTGCAACCCGTCAATGCACCACTTAATAAGGAGGAAAAAATGGCAGAGAAAAAAGTTGCTGCAATGGTTAAACTCCAATTGCCAGCAGGTAAAGCCACACCAGGACCACCAGTTGGTTCATCACTTGGACCTCACGGTATCAACATCGCTGGTTTTACCAAAGAATTCAATGAGAAGACAGCTTCTCAGGCAGGGCTTATTATCCCTGTTGTGATCACTATCTATGCAGATAGAAGTTTCACATTCGTGCTGAAAACTCCACCAGCAGCCGTTCTTATCAAGAAGGCTATCGGTTTGGAATCAGGTTCAGCCGCACCAAACAAAACAAAAGTCGGAAAAATCACAAAATCGCAAATCAGACAAATTGCTGAAACAAAATTGCCAGATCTCAACTGCACATCAATCGAGTCTGCAATGTCTATGATCGAAGGCGCAGCAAGAAGTATGGGCGTTACGGTTGTGGAAGGCTAAGGAGGGAAAGTATGAAACAGACAAAGAAACAAAAACAAACTCTCTCAATGCTCACTCCTGGCGCAAAAGATATCGCAAGTGGCGTTGAATCACTTCTCGCTCTTCCAAAAGCTAAGTTTGACGAAACAGTTGAACTTCACGTTCGTCTTGGCGTTGATGGAAGAAATGCTGATCAACAAGTTCGTGGCGTATGTATTTTGCCTCACGGAACTGGTAAAAGCCTTAAAGTTTTGGTTATTGCCAAAGGTGACAAGGCTGATGACGCTGTTAAAGCTGGTGCTGACTATGTTGGCGCAGAAGACATCGTTGCAAAAATTCAAGGCGGATGGATTGACTTTGACGTTTGTATCACAACTCCTGACATGATGGGCGTTGTTGGTCGTGTTGCAAGAGTTCTCGGACCAAAAGGTTTGATGCCAAACCCAAAAAGCGGAACTGTTACAATGGACGTTGCTAAGGCTATCAATGATGCTAAGGCTGGTAAAGTTGAATACAGACTTGACAAGAACAACAATGTTCACGTTATTATCGGAAAGGTATCTTTCGGAAAAGACAAACTTGTTGACAACTTCAACACTGTTATTGAAGCACTTGTTAAGGCTAAGCCAGCAGCTGCAAAGGGAACTTACCTTAAAAGCGTTACAATCGCTTCATCAATGGGCCCTGGAATAAAGATTTCAGTTAATGCGTAATTAAATAACAAAATCAAAACACCGACATTTTTAGTCGGTGTTTTGTGCTTTAAGCACTTTTTATCAACAAACTAACTCCAAATACAAACTCTATCCGATCTGTGCCTTAGGCACTTATTATCATCAAACTATCCCTAAACACAAATTAAATCCGATCTGTGTCTGTGCTTTAAGCACTTTTTATCAACAAATAACATTAAAACACAAATTAAATCCGATCAATGCCTGTGCCTTAGGCACTTTTTATCAACAGAAAAACTTTAAAACTCAAATTAGATCCGATCTATGTCTGTGCCTTAGGCACTTTATATCAACATGCTAAAAAATTACGATATAAAAATGGCACTTGACAAAAAGGAGGTTTTGTTTTATTATTAAATTAAGAAAGACAAAAAGTCGAGGCGAAAATGGACAATAGAAATATTCTAATTAAAGATGTTGCATTCTGTCAGAAGAAAAGTATTGATAACAGCATTCATGAGAAGTTGAAAGGTTTTGGCAATACTCTTGGCGAAATTTATGATTGCGCAGTAAATCCTAGTTTTGAAAACAGATGGCTTTTGAATTTTGATAAATATGAACTTGAAAGAGTGT
Organism: uncultured Clostridia bacterium; assembly: GCA_948439925.1. GTDB lineage: Bacteria > Bacillota > Clostridia > Christensenellales > UBA1242 > Caccovivens. The sequence continues at coordinate 1,022 of CAOJNR010000014.1, read as the reverse complement.
ATAGAGTTTTGGAAAATTATGGGATGTCAGTTTATATTGAAGCTTCCCAAGAAATTAAAAAACCTGAAAATATTTCAATCTTAAAAGTTAAATTTCATGATGACGTCAGAATTGACAGCAAAATTAAAATTGCATTAAGCTCTTGTGTGTCCACTTTGGGTAATTTGAGTGCTTTAAAAGAAGAGCAAGTATTAAAACTTAAAGGTATAGACAAAATAGGCCTTGAAAAGATAAATTCAAAATTAATTAGCTTTGGATTAAATAAGTTATATTGTGAAAAACTTATCACATCAAAAGATGATTTTGAAGATGCAAAAATGTTACCGATTTTGAAAGTTGTCTTTTCGGACGATAAAAGAACGGATACTAGAATTAAAAATGCTTTAAAATTGGCTGGATATTCGAGAAAGACGCTTGGTGATTTATCTATTTTGAAAAAATCTCAGCTTTCAAGAATGAATAAATTGGGTGATTATTTTGTGGATATAATATTGTCAACTATGAACAATTTTGGCTTGCCATTGGTTGATGATGAAGAAATTAAAATCATAACGCCAGACGATAATATTGCAGAGCCAAAGAACATTCCAATAAGTCAGATTGTGTTTAGTGATGTGCCAAAGTTGGACACTTATGCTCGTCAGTTTATTTTCAGATGGATTAAAGGCAAGAGGAACGGTGAGTATCTCCCAGAAACGAGAGAGCAAATTTTTGATAAACTGTCAAATATTACACTTGGACAAATCAATAATTGGATTCAGAATGTAAGTAAGGAAGATTGCGTTGGAGTTGGAGATACAACAATCAAAGTGATCAAAGACACATTGAAGAGTTTTGGTTTTGATGTGCAAGATGATATCAAAATGCCCAAACGGCTTAAATATGGTGATAAAATTGAAGATCTCAGCGTTGTTAGATTGAGCATTTTCAAGTTTACATCTGATAGGAAATTAAATTCCTGCGTTCATCAAATTCTTTCACTTGCGATTTGCAAAGGAGATAAAGAAAAGTATGAACAAGTT
>CAOJNR010000013.1 GCA_948439925.1 uncultured Clostridia bacterium | reverse complement strand
TTCCATGTTCAAGTTTGATTTCAAGCAGTGTGTGCTTGCCATCGTTCTTGATTGGCCTAACATAAGTTTTTGCATCTTTTCCAAGTGGTGAAACGATACGCTTTATTTGGTTAATTCCATTCTCATTTATTGTTAAAATTTTTTCGTCAATAATAATCTCGCTTTCAATCACGCCTTCGCAAATGGCATAATATGTTTTTTGAGCTTTAAGTGCTTTTAAAGCAATGCTATCTTTTGCAACTATAACAATTCCAGAGGTGTCTTTGTCAAGACGGTTGGCAATTCGAAGAACAAAATTTTCATCTTTTTCTTCCATATATTTGCAAATTGCACCCGCAAGATTATAAGAGTAGTGTGATCGGTTTGGCATGGTTGAAATTCCGCTTGGTTTATTTATTAGTAGGTAGTATTCGTCTTCGTATACAATATCTAGTGGTAGTATGCAATGCATAATAGTTGTTTTTGTGTTTGGATTTGAGTTTATTTCAAGTTTGTCGTTTTTAAACAATGGTTTTCTTATATTGACAATTTCTCCATTCACCACAAAATTTCCCCAAGTTTTTCTGAGGTTTGAAATGTAATTTTCAGAAAAAGAATAATCTTTAAGAAAATGGTAAATTGACCGATATTCTTTGTCTATTGTATATGCTTGAAATTTCATGATTATAATTTTAGCATTTTTTATAAAAATTGACAAATAAAAATAAGGCTAATTTGCTTTAATTTAGTTGACAATGGTGATAATTTTATATATAATAAAAATATTAAAAGCGATGATGAAAGACAAGTAGGATATAATTCAATTTCACAGAGAGTCTTTTGGTGCTGAGAAAAAGATATATTGGTTATATTTTGAATTCACTTTCTAGCTACACTTGCGAACAAACATCAATTTTTTGGTGCTTTATTAGTTTGTGTCGTGAACCTGCGTAAAGGGTAATGAAGGCTCATTTTTGTTTTGCTTTTATTGGTTTTTTTAAATTTTATAATTTTTTAATTTATATTTTTTAAAGAGAATAATAAATGAAAAAATAAATTTGAGTGAAATTAGGTGGTAACGCGGAGAACTCTCTTTCGTCCTAAGTGGTGAGGAGAGTTTTTGTTTTTATAGGAGAGAGATATGATTGAAAAGTTAAAAGAAATCAAAGAAAAGGCGCTCGTTGAAATTCAGAACATTTCAGATAAGAAATCACTCAACGAAATTAAAGTAAAGTATCTCGGTAAGCAAGGTGAGCTTACTGCAATTTTGCGTGGTATGCGTGACGTTTCGCCAGAAGACAGACCAAAGGTTGGAGCGCTTGTCAACGAAGTGAGAAGTGAAATCGAAAGCCGAATTGAAGAGAAAGAAAATAGATTTGATGAAGAAGAACTTGCAAATTCTCTTGCAAGTGAGAAAATTGACATCACAGAGCCAAGTAAGTTTATATCAAAAGGTGCAGTTCATGCTGTTCCAATGATAACTGACAAACTTATTGACATTTGCGTTGACATGGGATTCACTGTTGTTGACGGCCCTGAGGTTGAAACTGATTATTATAACTTTGAAGCGATGAATATTCCCAAAAACCATCCTTCAAGAGATATGCAAGATTCGTTCTATATAACAGATAATATCTTGCTTAGAACTCAAACATCTGCCGTTCAATCGCGTGAACTTGAAACTCGAAAACCGCCTTTCAAGATTATATCTCCTGGCAAAACTTACAGAAATGACAGTGACTCAACTCACTCGCCAGTTTTCCATCAGTGCGAAGGTCTTGTGGTTGACGAAAATGTGTCTATGGCAGACCTCAAAATCATGCTTTCAGAAATGATGAGAAGGCTTTATGGTGAAGGCACAAAAGTGAGATTCCGTCCATCATTTTTCCCATTCACTGAGCCAAGTATTGAGGTTGACGTGTCATGTCCTAACTGCAAAGGTGAAGGCTGTAAGACTTGCAAAGGAACTGGATTTTTGGAAATTCTTGGCGCTGGCGTGGTTAATCCAAAGGTGCTTGATATTGCAGGAATTGACAGCAAAAAGTTTACAGGCTTTGCGTTTGGGATGGGGATTGAAAGAACGTCAATGGTGCTTAACGCAATTCCTGATTTGCGAACAATGTATAAAAATGATGTCAGGTTTTTAAGTCAATTAAAATAAAAAATAAAATAATGGAGAAGAAAAATGAAGGTAACTTATAAATGGATTAAAGATTTTGTCGATATTCATGAAAAACCAGAAGAGGTGGCAAAACGCTTGACAAGTGCTGGAATGGAAGTTGAGGAAATAATCTATCAAAATGAACATTTGCATGATGTGGTTGTTGGCAAGATTGTTAAAATTGAAAAGCATCCGCAAGCAGATAAGTTGGTGGTTTGCCAAGTAGATATTGGTGAAAAATTAACTCAGATTGTCACATCTGCAACCAATGTGTTTGAGGGCGCGACTGTGCCTGTGTCTTTGCCAGGTGCTGATCTTGTCAATGGCGTTAAAATTCAGCCATCGAAATTCCGTGGCGTCGATTCTTTTGGTATGTTTTGCTCTGGCGAAGAGATTGGGATTGACGAAAACTATTTTGAAGGCGCAGGAATAAACGGAATCCTCATTCTTCCTGATGAAATGAAAGCGGGGACTCCGATTGAAAAGGCGCTTGAACTTGATGATGTGATTTTTGATATTGGAGTGACTCCAAATCGTGCCGATTGCCTCAGTATTGTGGGAATTGCTCGCGAAGTGAGTGCAATTTTTGGCATTCCTATGCGCAAAATCAACCTCAGTTATCCTATTGATATCTATTCAAAGGATACAGTTCGCAATTATGTCAATGTTGAGGTGGAAACGAAAAACTGCAAACGCTATATGGCAGGCGCAGTCACTGATGTTAAACTTTCACGCTCTCCACTTTGGATGAGGGCAAGGCTAAACGCAGTTGGAATTAAACCAATAAACACTATTGTTGATATAACAAACTATGTCCTTGTTGAAATAGGTCAGCCTCTTCATGCTTTTGACCAAACTTTGATAGGCGGAAATAAAATTATAGTTCGTCAAGCAAAAACTGGTGAGAAGATTGAGGCGCTCAATCATAACACTTATGAACTTGATAAAGAAACAATGGTTATTGCTGATCAAGAAAAACCAATGGTTATTGCTGGTGTTATAGGTGGAACAAACTCGTGCATTAATGATGATACTAAAACGGTTATCTTTGAAGGCGCAAATTTTGATCTCAAATGTATTAGGCTTACAAGCAGGCGCTTTGGTGTTATGACAGATTCTGCTCAGCGCTATTCAAAAGGTGTCAATGTGGCAAATGCAGAAATTGGACTTTTGCGCGCTTTGCACCTTGTTGATAAACTTGGATGTGGCAAGGTTGCACGAGGAATAATTGATATTGCAAGTGAAAAGAATGAATCGAGAATTGTTCGTGGTTCAGTGAGTGCAATAAATCAAATTCTTGGTATTGAAATCAAGAACGAAACTATCAAAAATATTTTGAACAATCTTGGAATTAAAACGGTTATAAGTGGTGACCGAATTGAATGTGAAGTTCCGCCTTATAGAGAGGATATAATAAACAATAATGATCTTGCCGAAGAGGTTATCAGAATTTATGGTTATGATAGTTATGACAATATCGATAAAGCTCTTTTTGAGAATGCATCAGTAACAGAAGGGCAAGTTGAGCCGAGAATGGCTATTGAAAGAAAACTTAGAAATATGCTTGTTGATTATGGTTTCTATGAAACGGTCAACTATTCACTTTGTCCGTCAAACATATGTGATAAACTTCTTATAAAAGATGATCGAACAAGAATGGTAAAAATTATCAATCCAATCAGTGAAGAAATTTCTTGCCTTAGAACTGCCATGGCATACTCACTTTTGAATTGTCTTTCTTTTAATGTGAGCGTTGGCAATAAGGAAGCCAGACTTTTTGAATGTGGAAGAACTTATATTCCAAAAGAGCTTCCTATCAAAGAACTTCCAGTTGAAGAGAATTTTATAGCCTTTGTGGTAAGCGAGAGCGGTTTTGATTTCTTCCATATGAAAGGTGTGGTTGAGAATTCGTTATCACTCACAGCAGTGGAATATAAACTTGTGCCATCATCACAGCCATATCTGCATCCTGGAATTTCTGCCGATATTGTTTGTGGCGAAAAGGTGATTGGTCACTTTGGTCAAATTCATCCAACAGTTGCGAAAAACTTTGATATAAGTGCTAAAACCATTTATGGTGAAATAAGCAGTGATTTTCTTGCAAGTAAAACAGACAAGAGATTTGTTGTGAAGGCTGTTCCGAAATATCCTGTTGTTGAGCGTGACTTGGCTGTTGTTGTAGATGAAAAAGTGACAACTGAGGAACTTATGGACGCAATCAAGTCTGCTTGCGGAAAGCTTCTGTTCGGGGTCAAACTTTTTGATATTTACAGAAGTCAAGCCTTGGGTGAGGGCAAGAAAAGCATGGCGTTCAATATTAAACTTTCTGATGAAACTAAAACTTTGACTGATGAAGAAGTTTCAAAAGTTATCAACAAAGCACTTAAATCGCTTTCTTTCAGATTTGGAGCAAGTTTAAGATAAATTCAATAAATTGTGAGTATTTTGTTAGACATAATACAATATATAGTGGTAGTCTATTGAAATATTGAGGAAAAAATGATATATTTGGATAATGGTGCAACAACAAAAATGTTTGAAGAGTGCATGGACATATATAAAGAATATGCCTGTGATGCTTTTTTCAATCCATCAACAAACTATATTCATGGCGTCAATATTTCAAAAAAACTGGATGAGGTAAGGCAAAATCTTTTGGCTAAATTGGGTGCAAAAAGGGGTGATATAATTTTCACTGGCGGTGCGACGGAGAGCAATAATCTCGCAATTCGTGGCAGTTTGAGAAAAGGTTGGGAGCATGTTTTTTCAATCGGTGAGCATCCAAGCGTTTATAATGTTGCAAAGGATATTGAAACTTTTTCCGATTATTCTGTGAAGTTTGTGCCTTTGTCTAAAAATGGACAGGTTGATTATGATGAACTAGAAAAACTTTTGTCGCCAAAAACAAGGCTTATCTCTGTTATGCATGTAAGTAATGAAACTGGTGCGATAAATGATATAAAAAGGGTTGCCAAAATTCGTGATAAAATTTGTCCAAAGGCACTTTTGCATGTGGATGGCGTTCAAGCATTTTGTAAAATTGAGTTCAATCTGGATGATTTGGGTGTTGATTTATATACTATTTCAGCTCATAAATTTCATGGGCCAAAAGGCGTTGGTGCATTGTATGTCCGCAATAAGCAAGCGTTGAAAAGTATTGTTTTTGGTGGTGGTCAGGAGTTTGGACTTCGCTCAGGCACTGAAAATGTGGCTGGAATTATGGCTATGGCTTGTGCGTTTAATAAGATTAATGTTAAAGAAAACTTTGAAAAAGTTAAAAAGTTTAACACTCTCTTTATAGAAAATATGAACAAGGTTGACGGCGTTCATATTCTCAAAATTGACAATTCAGATAAAGATAGCTCTTTCAGTCCTTATGTTATTTCATTATCTTTTGATGGAGTTAATGGCGAAACTCTTATGCGCGCTCTTGAAAATGACGTCGTTGTTGGTATGGGTAGTGCATGCTCAGCTAAGAAATCTGGAAATCGTGTGCTTGAAAATATGGGAATGGATAAGTCAAGAATAAAATCCTCTTTAAGAGTGTCGTTTAACGCTTATTTAAATGAAGAAGAGGTTGTGTCTTCGGCGGAAATAATTGCAAAGCGCTATAAAGAAGTATGGGAGAAGGTTAAATGAAAGTTTTATTGTTGAGGTTTGGTGAGCTTTATCTTAAAGGTAACAACCGAAATCTGTTTGAAGGTCAACTTATAAACAATATAAAAGAAATGTTGGCGGGCGAGGAGTTTAAATTCTCAAAAACATTTGGTCGCTATGTTATTTCAAATTATAAAGACGAGCGCGAGGGTGAAATTGTCACTAAACTTGGTCGTGTTTTTGGTTTACATAGTTTTTCGCGCGCGGAGGAAATTGATGCGACGCCAGAGAGTATTCAAGCTGAGGTTGAAAAGATTGATCTTGACGGAAAATCTTTTAAGGTGATTGTTAAGCGCGCAGATAAGAGTTTTCCAATAAAATCTATGGATTTTGCCTCATCTTTGGGCGGTGTTATGCTGAAAAAATATCCTTCTTCGCGTGTTGATTTATATAATTATGACACTGAAATCAACGTTGATATAAGAATGAATGGTAAGGCGTATGTCTACACCACGTTAATAAAAGGTCAAGGCGGGTTGCCACTTAAAACAGCAGGGAAAGGCTTGCTTCTTTTGTCGGGCGGGATTGACAGTCCAGTCGCTTGCTATCTCATGGCAAAAAGAGGTATGACAATGGAGGCTGTGCATTTCCACAGTTATCCTTACACCTCAGAAAGAGCAAAGGAAAAAGTGTTCTCGCTTGCAAAAATTTTGTCTGGCTATGTTGGGCAAATTAAACTTCATGTGATTTCTTTCACTAAAATTCAGGAGTCAATTCATGTTCACTGCAAGCCTGAGTTTATGATAACAATCATGAGGCGAATTATGATGCGAATTGCTGAAAAGCTTTGTGAGCAAAATGGGCTTGGCGCAATCGTGACAGGAGAAAGTTTAGGTCAAGTTGCAAGTCAGACTATGCAAAGCATGACTGTGACGGGCAGTGTTATAAGCTCTCTTCCTGTTTTTAGACCTTGCATTGCCATGGATAAGGAAGAAATTATGGCAATCGCCAACAAGATTGATACTTATGAAACTTCCATTTTGCCATACGAAGACTGTTGCACTGTGTTCTTGCCAAAAAATCCTGTTATCAAGCCAACCATTGAAAAGGCAGAAAAAGAAGAAAGTCATCTTGATATTGAAGCGCTTGTCAAAGAAGCACTAGCAACAGAAGAAATAATATATATAAAGTAAAATATTAAAAAAGCATACCAAAAGTTAGGTATGTTTTTTTGTAGGTTAAAGCTATGAGATGAAATTTTTTATCTTGAAATTTCTGGTTGGCATTTGTCAACTTTGCCGTCTGAAATAATATAGATATCTCCATAAAATTTCACGTTGTTATGGTTGTCTATCATGATATAACTTTCATTGGTTAAACCTAAGAATTTTTTGCCGTCAGACATTGGAAGGATATAATCATTTATTACATCTACTTCATCACATGGAATTTGATAGGTGAGTGTTTCTCCATCAAAGTGAGGTATGATAATTTGGTCATAGAAACCTAAACCTTTAAACCAGCGTGGCTCGTCAAGGTCAACAAGCTCTTCTGGAAAGTTTGCAATGGTGCCACACAAATTCATCGCGCCTGCCGAACTGCCAACAACTACTCCATCGAAGTTTGAAAGAATAGCTTTAAGATTTATAGATCTGAAAAACTCCATTTGTTGTAAACATTTTCCGCCTTGCAAAAATATAAAATCGGCGTCTTTCAAAATTTCCTCGGCTCTAATCATGTTTCTGCCATCAAGCAAAATCTTCTCTTGAAATTTATCTTTGCCAAATGTTAAAGTTATGCTCTCAAAAAGTTGCCTTGCTCGCTCATCGTTCTCTTCGAAAGAGATAGGGTTGTTTGCGACTGAAACAAAGCGGTTGGTCTTTTTGAGATTTTTCTTTATGTTGGTTAACATTCCGTTTGTGTCTTCGATTGGAATGGGGATGTGATTGCCTTCATCATCTTTGATGCGAGATTTCATAAAGCTTGTTAAAAATATTGTCATGACTTTGCTCCTATGTCTAGTGGTTTGTTTTTAGTATACTCGCGAGGGGAATTTTGTCAAGTGATCCTGTGTATTTTTAAAAATGTATAAAAGGTTATATTTATAAAAATGAAATTTGTAAAAATGCATAAACTTAAATTTATATAAAAAATTCATGAATAAATATGCAAAAAGTGCTTGCATAAATATAAAAAATGTTGTATAATAATCAAAACGGCGTGAATAAACATAAATTTATAATTATGCAAAATCGCTACATCCCTTTAAAATAAAGGAGAATAGCCGTTAAGGAGAGGATAAATGGCAAGGAGTGCAAGACAGTCCAAAATCTTGGAAATTATCTCAACCAAAGAGATTGAAACCCAAGACGAACTGGCAAGAGAGTTAAAAAATGCAGATTTTGATATCACCCAAGCAACTATTTCAAGGGATATCAAAGAGCTTGGCTTGACCAAAATTTTGTCAAGTTCAGGCAAATATAAATACACTTTTGTTGGCTCTGAGGAGCAGGCGATTTCCAATAAATACATAGTCATTTTCAGAGAGGCGGTAATTTCAGTTAAGTCTGCCCTCAATCTTGTCGTGCTGAGAACTGTCAAAGGTATGGGTGCTGGTGTGTGCAGTTTTGTTGATAAACTTAACCTCACTGACCTAATGGGCGCAGTTTGCGGTGATGACACTGTTATGCTCATTTTCCCAACAACGACGGTTGCCTCTTCAAGCGTTTTGACGCTTTCTGATTTGTTAAAATAAGGGAGTGGAAATGACCTTTCTATTGACTTTTCTGAGGGCTTTAATGTTCTGATTGGTGAAACTGGTGCGGGTAAAAGTATTATTTTTGACTCGCTTGATTTTGTTCTTGGCGGAAAGGCTGACAAAAGCCTTTTAAGAAGTGGTGAAAGTGTTATGCGTGTTGATGCACTTTTTTCAAATTCAAGTCTTTTTGTTAATGAGTTTTTGCAAGAGATTGGAGTTGAAGAATGTGAAGAGATTTTGATTTCTCGTCAACTTAGTGTGGATGGCAAAGGTTCATTGCGTGTTAATGGATTGCCTATGACTGTTGTTCTTGTAAAAAAACTTGGCGCGCTTCTTGTGGATAGCTATTCTCAGCATGAGAGCACGGCTCTTCTCAACAGCAAGAATCATTTATATATGCTTGATAAGTTTGGCGGAGAGGAAATTGCTCAACTTAAAAGCAGGGTTGCAGAAGAGGTGTCAAATTTAAATGAGCTTAAACGCAAACTTGCAGAGCTTGGTGGAGATAGGTTTGAACGCGAGCGCACGAAATCTCTTCTTGAATATCAAATTGAAGAGATTGAAAAAGCTGACCTTCAAGTAGGAGAGGATGAAGAGATAAAGGAAAGATTGCATTTTATTTCCAATGCGGAGAAGATTTATGAAGGCTTAAATTTGGCACTGCAACTTTTGAAAGACAGTTCATCGTCAGCTTTGAGTTCATTGCAAGAGAGTGAGTCTGTGCTTGGTGCTTTAACCTCGTTTTCAAGTGAAATTGACTCTTGCAAGGACAGACTTTCAAGCGCAAGGTATGAGCTTGACGACATTGTCGACACTTTAAAAGGCGTTCAAGAAAATCTTTCATTTGATGAACGTGAGTTTGACCGCTTAGACAGACGTTATGACCTTATAAAACTTTTGACAAAAAAATATGGTGGCTCGGTTGAGAAATGTTTGGAGTTTTATAATGACTCCAAAGCGAGATTTGACCAACTTTGTGACGCTGACGGGTTGATTGAAAAGTATGAAGCTGAAATTAAGAACATCAGTGAGAAACTTAATAAGATTGCAACGGAGCTTAGCACAAAGCGAAAAGAAGTTGCAGGCAAGATAGAAGATAAAATCGTTTCAGAGCTACGTGAACTTGGCATGAAATCGACTATATTTAAAGTTAACTTTGCAGTCAAAGAAATTTCATCGAGCGGAATTGATGATGTCGAATTTGTGTTTTCTGCTAACAAGGGTCAAGAAGTTAAGTCGCTTTCTAAAACGGCGTCAGGCGGTGAAATGAGCAGATTTATGCTTGCGCTTAAAAACATTTTTGCTGAGATTGGCAGTGCGAGAACTTTAATCTTTGACGAGATTGACAGTGGAATCAGTGGTGAAACTGGAAATATTGTTGGTTCAAAAATCGGTGCGCTCACAAGTTTTGCTCAGGTTATCTGCATAACTCACTTGCCACAAGTGGCGTGCTATGGCGATTGCTTCCACTTTGTTTCAAAGAAGGAGGATGAAAAAAGCACTTACACACAGGTTAAAACTTTGGACGAGAGCGAGATAGTTTATCAGATAGCTCGAATGACTGGCGGTGATAACGTTTCAGAGCTTGCTTTGTCGCATGCACGTGAAATGAGGGCGAAGATTGGGAAATAAAACCAAGTTAGGTTGACAATTTCACTCATAAAATTTAAAAAACAGAGTAGACTAACTCATTAGATGGGTTAGTCTTTTTTTTAGGAGGAATAAATGACGAAGCGTGATAGATTAGCATTGTTTGTTATGGTTTTTGTGATTTTTTCAATGACCTTTATTTCTAATGTGGATTTTAAGCAGATTTACTCTTTGCCTGACGGGTTTATGGCTAGTTTTGGTGATGTTGATAAGGTGAACGAGAATGCCTCTTTTGGCGGATTTATCAAAACTTGTCTTGAAGAGGATGAAACAAATGTGGGAACAAATAAGGATAAATCAGGAAGGATTGTTTTTAAACTTTTTGGCTTTATTCCTATTAGAAAAGTTAGTGTGACTATGCTTCCAGAAGAGGAAGTTTACATTGGTGGTGTTCCGATAGGGCTTACAGTTCAATCGGAAGGTGCGATTGTGATAAGTGACACTTCATATGAGTCTGAAAATGGGCAAGTTGAAATGGTTAAGAATGATTATTTTAAAGCGGGAGATATTCTTAAACGCATAAATGGCCAAGAGATTACCAATGTTGATCAAGTTGAAGATATATTATCTGAAAGCGAAAATGGGGTTGTGAAAATTGAGTATTTAAGAAACAACAATCTCAAATCTGTCGAAGTGAAATTAGTGAAAAATAAGGAAGGGAAATATAAACTTGGTCTTTGGGCGAGAGATGATATGTCGGGTATTGGAACGCTCACATTTGTTAACAAAAACACGCACCATTACTGCGCGCTTGGTCATGCAATAACTGATGGGCATAGTGAGAATATTATTCCTGTTAGCAAAGGAAAGGTTTTCGATTGTTCGCTTATAGGAATAAATAAAGGTAAAAAGAATTCACCGGGAGAACTTAAAGGTCTTTTTATGCAAAATGACGCGAAGGGCACGATAGATAAAAATTGTAAGTTTGGAATAAGTGGAAAACTTGATGAGCTTGACGGACTTGTTGACAGTAACTTAACAGCAAAGGTGGGCGGAAGACTTTCTGTCAGACCAGGTAAGGCAAAGATTGTGTCAAGTGTGAGCGGAATTCGTGAGGAATATGAAATTGAGATTATAAAAGCATCATATCAAGCCAAACAAGCTGACAAGAGCATGGTGTTTAGGGTGAAAGATAAAAGACTCATTGAACTCACTGGCGGTATTGTTCAAGGCATGAGCGGTTCGCCAATTATTCAAGACGGAAAGATTATTGGTGCAGTGACACATGTGTTCTTGTCAGATGCAACAAAAGGATATGGTGTTTATAGCGATTGGATGATTGAGGAAGGTGTGTGAAAATATTTTAAAAGTTGATTTAAGATAAGGGCTGAGATTGCAGTCCTTATTTTAAATAATAAAGCGGTAAATCATTTTGAAAATTTATAAATTAATGTTATAATAAAAAAAATGAAAAAAGCATTTTATGGATATAAACAGTTATGGAATATTATTTCCACAAAAGATAAAACCTTATTTTTATTGTTAATATTTAACAATATATTATATGGAATCAGTGCAATAATTCCAATTCAACTTGTTATGTTGATAGTTAATAAACTTTCAGGTCTTCCTTTAAACTTTTTTGGAATAGAAATAAATCAAAGTTTAAATCTTGTGACAATAATCATTATTTCAATACTTTTTCTAGTTATTAAAGAAATTTGGAATGTTTTAAGACAATATTGTCAGTGGAGATATGCTACAAATGTGGTTTATAAAATAAAAAGACAAGCTTTTTCTTGGGCAATAACTCCAAGAAAAAATATGGACTTAAAAATAAGTCTAGGTGATGTTTCTCATAGGATAATGGTGGATACTGAAAGCATATATAAATTAATTGAAGAGCCTTTCGATCAATATTTTTATACATTATTTTCTGCATTATCAGCTGTAGTATATATTTGCGTCTTAAATTATATTAATATAATTGCTATTTTAGTATCTTTAATTTTACTTATTGGTTTAATTTTTTATCGTAATATTAGAACGATACCTCAATCAAAAGAGCGTGCATTCTTAAGTGGAAAACTAAATAATGATGTCATAAATTCAGTTAAAAATCTGCCTGAAATAATGGTAAACCATTCTATGCAATATGAAAAAGATAGACTCGATGCTTCAATAGAAAATATAGAGAAAAACTGGAAAGCGCGTCATAAAACTTTATTGGTATATTGGCTTTTTTCTGCATTTGTTACTATATGTGCAGTTGTTTTAATTTTGGGATTTGCTATAAAAGATATAAATAGTGGAAAGTTGCTTGCAACTGAACTAATTGTGATATTTAATTATATATATTTAGTTTTTGAGCCAATTACTGAACTGGGTTGGAGAATTGGAACAATAGAGATTGCGAGTGCAAAAATTGCGAGAATAAATGAACTTATTCCGAAAGAAAATGAACAACTTAAGTGCATTGAGTCAAATGATAAAATAGAAAAAATAGAACTTCAAAATGTATGTGTAATATACAGCGAAAAAACCAAAATAAAGAATTTGAATTTTATTTTCAAAATGAATAGTCTATCAGTTATTTCTGGAATGAGTGGCTGTGGAAAATCTACTGTTGCAAATCTATGCGCTGGTTTAATTGAAAAGTCGTCAGGTAAGATTCTTGTAAACGATAAACCTGTTGAAAATATGTATGCTTATATAAATCAAATTGGTTATTCATTTCAAGACGCTTATATATTTAATTTATCGCTTGAAGAAAATATTGCTTATCCAAATAAGGAATTTGATTATAAAAATAAATATTTTAAAAAATTAAAATTGTTAGAACTGCTAAAACGTAAACAAAATTGTGAGCATGAACAAATTGGCTCGCGTGAACTTTCTGGTGGAGAGAAGAAAAGAATTGAAATTGTGAGAAATATTCTGTCAGAAAAGCCAATTTTGATTTTTGATGAACCGACAAATGAACTTGATAATCAGAACGTAA
>CAOJNR010000012.1 GCA_948439925.1 uncultured Clostridia bacterium | reverse complement strand
CTGTGGCCCAATAACCCCAATCGACGCAAGTTGCTTACCTTGAAAACATATTGGCGCTTTGACCACCGAGCAGTCATTACCTTCATCGGCAACAGAAACTTCAATTCCACCCTTTCCGCTCAGTTCAAGTGCACTTTCAAGCCCCTCTTTGTCATCAAGGATTTTTAAAACCTTCTTTGCGCCCTCGATATCACTGCCATTTTCAAGAAGTTTGGCACTGCCTTCACGTCTGACATCAAGAAGCCTCTGGTTGTTGAGTTTTTTAAGTCCGCCAATAAGGGTGTCAACAACTTTTTGAAATGCCTTGATCTCGCCATGCATACCAGACTCAAATTGGTCAATGTTTTCAATCATCATTCCAATCGTTTCGCCCTTGAAATTCTTGGTCAGATAACTTGACGCGTCTTGGCACTCCTCCACTGTCGCTGTGATGTCCAGTGTGTCAGTGATGTAACCCGCAATCGTTCCAATCAAAACCATGACCTTACTTTCAAGCAGTGGAATGATTTTGAAATCGGTTAAAATGAGTTCATCAAGACTTTGCATAACCACAACCGTTGGATAATTGGTCGCCTCGCTGACAATCTTTGCAATGCCAGACACAATGTCGGTCAGACTATTAGTCCGTGAAGAAATAAGTTTCCTCACATCTTCAAGTTCACTGTTGGTCGCACTAACACCTTGCAACAGGTCCTCAACATAGAAGCGATAACCTTGCGGAGTTGGAATGCGTCCGCCAGATGTGTGCAACTGCCTCAAAAAGCCCATGGCTTCAAGCGTATTAAGCTCGTTACGCAGTGTCGCTGTTGAACAGTCAAGTTTGGCTCTGTCCTTGATTCCACCACTCGTGATTGGCGAGCAGTCTTTGATGTAGTCCTCAACCGCCATGCACAGAATCGCCTTTCTTCTTTCTGAAAGTTCCATAGATTTTTCCTTTATTTTCGACTTTGTTAGCACTCTCTTAACCCAAGTGCTAGCACTATTATACGCCAAAAACAAAAAAATAGTCAACTATTTGTGACTAATTTTTAAAAATTTTTTAATTTTTTTTGTTGAAAAGTGGATTTTTAGTCTTCTAGACCCAATAAATAATCGGTAGTGACACCAAAAAACTTAGCAAGAATTATCAAATTATCACCCGTAATATCACCTTCATTTCGCTCCCAGCGTCCTAACGATGAATCACTTATACCAATAATCTTGCTTAACGCTTGCATCGACAAACCTTTTTTCTTCCCTTAATTCCTTTAATCTAGGTGCGAATTTATTGTTCATTAATCTTCCAATCCTAAAAGATAGTCAGCCGATACTTTATAATATCTGCACAAAGCAACTAAAATTTGATTTGACGGCTCCCGTATTCCTTGTTCATAATTCGCATAAGCATTTTTCGTGACACCTATGGCATCAGCAACAACTTTTTGTGTCACGCCTTTTTCTTTTCTTAATTCCCTCAGTTTTTCTTTCATATAAAAATAATAACACAAATTGTGTGTTTTTAGTTGACAATACACAAATTGTGTGCTAATATATACACGTATCGTGGTTTTAAAGGAGGTTAAAAATGAGTGAGATAAAAAAAGACTGCGAAAATTATATTCAGCATTATGCTTATAGTCAAAACATGAAACGAGTGATAATTATTCATTGTGGTCATTGTATAGCGTGTAAAAAGTTAGACTGCATGAATTGTGCATTTTATCAGCCAAAAAAATCGAATGAAGAAGAATTTTGGATGACAATTAATAGCAAAATTGATGTTCAAATCAAAGAACTTCGTTTGCTTCAATCATCTCTTTCAAAAAACAATCTTAAAGAGGTGGCATGAAAAATCCAGCGATTAATTTTCGCTGGATTTATTTACTCTTAAAATGTCGCCTTTTTGAAGATGATATGGAGTGGAAATTGAAACAATCTCTTGCACGCGTTTGCAGTCGTCAATTTCTTCGCCCTTTTCGGTTATTATCTTTTCAATAGTGATTGTTTTTCCAAATGCGTCAGACGGCGAAAGTATTTCTAAAACATCACCTATTTTAAAGCGGTTGCGCATTTCCACTTTTGCGTAGCCGTCTTTTTCGTCTTCGACAACCTTTGCAACAAACACTGCCGTTTGAACTGGCATAGAGGTTTCAAGATGTTCCTTTTCGTTACTGCCGAAATAGAAACCTGTTGTATAACGACGATGGCTTGTTTTTTCAAGTTCATCAAGTAGCGTTTGCAAATCAACTTTGCCATCGATTGCACGGCTGTAAGCATTAACAACTGATGCAACATAATAGTCCGACTTCATGCGACCTTCAATTTTGAGGCTGGCAATGCCCGCTTCTTCAAGTTCTTTAATATGTTCAATCATGCAAAGGTCTTTTGAGTTCAAAATATATGTTCCGCGCTCATCCTCTTGGATTTCATTTTCGTCATCACGACTTTCTTCGCGGATAAAATATTTCCACCTGCACGCTTGCACACATGCGCCACGGTTGGAATCACGACCAGTGAGATAATTTGAAAGCAGACATCTTCCAGAATAAGAAATGCACATTGCGCCGTGAACAAAGGCTTCAATCTCAACACTTGCTGGCAAGTTTTTGCGAATATTTTTGATGTCGTTTAAACTAAGTTCACGCGCAAGCACAATTCTTGTCACTCCCATATCGGCAAAGAACTTTGCCGACTGGCTGTTGTTGACATTTGCTTGTGTGGACACATGAACATTTAATGAAGGAAAGTTTTTTCTTATATAATAAATCAGTCCAACATCAGATACAATAAGCCCATCAACTTTGCATTTTTCAAGATGAGCAAGATATGGATCAAGATTTTCAAAATCTATATCCTTTGCAACAATATTGAGTGTGACATAACCTTTCTTGCCATTCTCATGCAAAAAAAGCATTGCCTTTTCAATTTCTTCATCTGTGAAATTGCCAGCAAAGGCGCGAAGACCAAACTGTTTGCCAGCAAAGTATACCGCGTCCGCACCGAAGTGCACGGCAGTGACAAGTTTATCAAAATTTCCAGCAGGTGCAAGTAATTCCATTATTTTTCTCCTTTATTCTAAATTTCTTCTCTTTTTTCATTTAATTCAATATCTTCTTTTTGTTTTTGCCTTTTATCCATTATGATCCAATTAATTAAGCCATAAATATTATTAACAAACATAAGCACAAAGGTCACTGCGATAGGAATAAAGTCTGTCGCATTTGCAGTGCCTTGAAAAAGCGGTGTAAGCCAGATAAAGCAACCACAAAAACTTGTTGCCATGTAAGCAAGAAACTGAAATTTGCTTCCTCTCAAAGTGAGATAGTTTGCAAGTATTGCAAAAGTAAAAGAAAATGCACAAGGAATAAGTGCCATTGTGTTTAAAGCCCTAAGTGCAAAATAAACACCCGCCCAAAGCACCCCAAAAGCACAAACAATGCAAAGCCATTCTTTCCATTTGATGCTATTAACTTTCATCTCTTGCGAAGGTATCTTGTTTTTCTTTTTGTTAATTATATTGATAACAAAGGTTGCAATTTGCAAAGGTATAAGAATTGCCATATTCAAAAAGAATTCACCATACACGCTTTGAAGAAAGGATTGTGTGCTGTATAGAGTGTATTGGCAAATAAGCATAATCGGCGCAAAGATATATCCTTTTGACAAACTGAAAACTGATATAATTGCAACAAAAGAATAAACAATCGAAAGCGCGTCGCACTTAAAAACAATCGAAACAACAGTTATTGCAATAAGCGCAATAGGCAAAAAAAATTTGTCATATAGGTTGAAACTTCTGAAAAAGTTTATGACTTTATTTTCTTTTTCCATCGTGTTTTCTGTATCCATTATAAATCCACATTAGGCTTGGCTGAAAGACTGAGATCAGCAAGACCAATTCCTTTTTTTATCATATAATATCCCGCTGTTGCAATCATTGCGCCGTTATCAGTGCAATATTTAAGAACAGGGCTGTAAAACTCAATCTCTTCTTTTTGACACATTTCAGTCAGTTTTTCTTTAAGCCTGCTGTTTGCTCCTACTCCGCCAGCAACCACAAGTTTATTAAGTCCGCTCTCTTTGCAGGCGCGAATGGCTTTGCTCGCAAGTTCATCAGTCACGCACTCTTGAAAAGAAGAGGCAATGTCTGCTTTGTTAAGCTCTTCACCTTTTTGTGTTTTGTTGTGAACATAATTGACCACAGCAGTTTTAATTCCACTGAACGAAAAGTTTAGGCTGTTTTTTAAACTGCTTGAAACATTAAATCTGACTGATGGACTTCCACTTTTTGCAAGTTTATCAATCTCTGGCCCACCAGGATATGATAACCCTAAAACTCTTGCAACCTTATCAAAAGCCTCACCAACAGCGTCATCAACAGTTGTGCCAAGAAGTGTCATGTCATAATAGTCATCAACACGGAGAATTGCGCTATGCCCCCCACTGACCATAAGACAGACAAAAGGCGGAGTGAGCGACAGGTGAGAAATGTAGTTCGCTCCAATATGACCATGCACATGGCTGACAGCAATAAGCGGAATATCAAGCGAGTATGCAAGCGCTTTTGCAAAATTGACACCAACAAGAAGTGCGCCAACAAGCCCTGCACCATAAGTCACAGCCACTGCATCAATGTCCTCTTTTTTTAACCCTGCCGTGACAAGTGCCTCTTCAAATATGTTTGAAATTGCAGTTATATGATTTCTTGATGCAACCTCAGGAACAACTCCGCCAAAGCGTCTATGGATTTCAATTTGAGAAGCAACAATGTTGGACAAAACCTCACGCCCATTCTTTACGACCGCTATGCTCGTTTCATCACAAGAAGACTCGATTGACAAAACTATGACATCATCTTGATGCCTAAGTTTTTCAAATTTATCTTTCATTCGCTCAAAATAACTTTTCATATCACTCATAATAGCACAAATTGCATAAAAACGCTAGCAAATTTTAATATTCTCAAAAAGTTTGCACATATTAAAATCATGAAAAAGATTATCAATAAAAGTTTTTTAACGCTACTTATTGCATTGCTTATTCCTGTGATGCTAATTTTGCCAAGCACAAACCTTGCTTTCGCCGTTGATGGTCAAGTCAACGACAGTTATATTGTTTACACAACCGAAAATGAATACCTCTTTGAAAAAAGCAATGTTGAAGAAGGCGATCTTTTCTTAACCAAAGATTTTAAACAATATGAAATCGTGCGAATTGACGAAGAAAACCGAATCGCATATGCAAAGTTTATCAAAGATGTCAAAAGACCTAATATTTCAAAAAAGCCAAATGGAGCACGAACCTTATCAAACACAAAAACCAAAAAAAATATTTCAATGTATTTGACTCACAACGATGAAAGTTATAAACCAACAGATGGTTACGACAGCATTTATGGTGCTGGCGGTATACACGATGTGGCAAAAAAGTTCAAAAGTGAGCTTGAAAAGCAAGGCATTTCTGTCACGCTTGACGAAACTTTACATATTCCTCACAATTCAAGTGCCTACACTCGAAGTGGAGTGACAGCCAAAAAACTTAACGATGAAAACCCAGACGCACTTTTTGATATACACCGTGACGGCGTTGCAAGAAGTTACTATCTCACAAAAGTCAATGGCAAAGATGCCAGCAAAGTGAGAATTGTTGTTGGCAAATCAAACCCTAACTTTGACCAAAATTATGAGTTCGCAACCGTTGTTTTCGCAGTTGGGCAAGAACTCTATCCTTGGCTGTTTAGCGATATTTATTGTGGCAAAGGTCACTATAATCAAGCTCTTCAAAACAAAGCACTCCTATTTGAAATGGGAACTTATCTTATCGAAAAAGACCTTGTCTACACTTCAATGCCTTACCTTGCCGATGTGGTCAACACTGTTTTATATAACACAACAGTCGGAGGAGAAGAAACTCCAAACGATCCAGCCATTGATAATATAATCATCAATGGCGATGACAAGAAAAATCCAACCGTCACTGACCATTTTGATGCAATCGCAAACAGCACCTCTCAAAAATCCTATCTCTACTGGCTGATTCCTCTTCTAGTTATCCTTACAGGAGGATTGGTTACAACTGCAATAATTGTTATAAACGCAAAAACCCAACAAAAACAAGATAAGAACAAGAAAAAATAGCAAAAAAAATCAAATTTTGCTCAAATAAAAATCCTCAGGTTATACCTGTGGATCTTTTTTGTTTCTTAAAAGTATTAAATTTAATAAGTTTTTTAAAGCACTTTAAAAGCGCCAGAAAAGTGCTGTTAATATAATTTTTTCAGATATTCATTGATAAACTCTTGAATATTGCCGTTCATGACGCCTTGAATGTCGCTGTCTTCATAGCCTGTGCGATGGTCTTTTGCAAGAGTGTATGGACAGAAAACATAAGAGCGAATCTGGCTTCCCCACTCAATCTTTTTGATTTCACCGCGAATCTCGGCAAGTTTTTCCATTTCCTCACTCTCTGCTTTCTCGACCAGTTTTGAGTAAAGCATCTTCATTGCATTCTCTTTGTTTTGAAGTTGACTTCGCTCAGTCTGGCAAGCAGTCACTATTCCTGTTGGAATATGAGTGATTCGAATTGCCGACTCGGTTTTATTGACATGCTGTCCGCCAGCGCCTGACGAACGGAAGGTGTCAATTTTAAGATCCTCAGGACGAATTTGTATATCTGGCATTTCGTCAATCTTTGGCATAACTTCAACACTTGCAAAAGATGTGTGACGCCTTGCGTTTGAATCAAATGGTGATATGCGCACAAGTCTATGCACACCTTTTTCGCATTTGAGATAGCCGTAAGCATACTCGCCACTCACCTCAAAAGTGATACTTTTAAGACCAGCTTCATCACCGTCAAGAATATCCAAAACTTTGAGTTTAAAGCCAGTTTTTTCGCAATACATTTGATACATGCGATAAAGCATATCTGTCCAATCCTGTGCCTCAGTTCCGCCAGCGCCTGCATGAAGTGTCATGATTGCATCATAACTGTCATACTTGCCTGAAAGCAAAGTTTCCACTTTTGCCTTATCAATTTTCTTTTCAAGTTCATGCACACTTTCTTCAAGTTCATTTTCAAGTGAAGAATCACCACTTTCTTCAATAAGTTCAATAAGTGCATCAATGTCATCCAATCCACTTGCAAGCATTTTTATTGTTGAAAGTTTTTCTTCGATAAGTTTAACTTTTTTGCCAACTTCCAAAACAAGTTTTTGATTTAGATAAAAACCTTCTTCAAGTTGCTGAGATTTAAGTTGTTCCAGTTCTGCCACAAGTTTAGCCGAGTCAAAGACACTCCTTTATGAAAGAAAAATCTTCCTTCATTTCATTAAGTCTAACTTTAAAATTATCAAGAATCATAAATTGCCTCCACAAGTTTTTAAAAATTTAATTATATATTAACATAAAAACATGATTTTGCAAACAAAAAACCTTTCTATTGCAAAAATTTGCACAAAAGCATAGGCACAGTTCATATTAATAGAGTGTATGCAAAGTTCTCTGGCAAAAGGACTTGTCTTGCACAAATTTAAGGAGGTTAAAATTACATGTCATTTTACATCAATAACACAAATCCAAATCGTCCTGGCCCAATCGGGAACAACGGACTCAATGGTATTTGCGAAAAGGTCCTGATTGAAACAACCAAGGTTTTTGACGCCTGCGTTTCTCAATCAACTGAAACTGGAATAATACTTCCAGTTACTGGTTTCAATCCAGCAAACCCAGCTCTGCCACTCACATATATTTCAGCTCAAAACACAATCGGTCAAAACGCAACAATTTCTGACCTTGTTATCGACCGCATTGACAGCACACCAAACTATGCGAACGTCAGCATGAATGTCACAATTCCAGTGACAGTGACTTATCGTGATGCAAACGGCGTGCTTGGCACTGCAAGTTCAACTATAACTGTTGCAAAAAGCGTGGTGCTTTTCGTTCCACAGCCATCACTCAGCCCAGTCAACATCACAGCGCAAGCAACTTTTGCAAGCACAATAGGTTCATACACTGCTGAAAACACTTTCACAGTTACTGGCTGTATCCAAATTCTCATCAAAGTTACGGCAGTTGTTGACTTGCTTGTTCCAAGTTTTGGCTACCCTGTCGTTCCACCTTGCCAACAAGCACAGCAAAATTCTGCTTGTCAAGCACTCGCTGATCTACCACTCTATCCAACAGCAACAATTTCAAACAATTTTAATAGATAAATTTCTTAATCGGATAATGAAAAAAGGCAAATTCCTTGCCTTTTTTTATTATCTAATTATTTTTGCATTTTCTTAACTTTTTGAACAGTCTTTTTATATCATATGTTTATATGGACATTGATGCATTAAATGCTTTAAAATAAATTTTAATTTCTTACACTGAATCCGCCTAAACAATTTGATAGAACATCATCCTGCCTATCAATAGCCGAAGCTAGAACAAAGAGTTCCACTTGCATTGGTAGCGAATTGTTGACTCCAGCTTGATAACGAAAGCCATCACTAAACTCGTCAGCACTGCCAGTTGCAACTTTAAGCGAAGATGAATTTGTGTTTGCTTGAAAATAACTTGCCTGCAACAGTCCATTAAATGTTCCACCAACAAAATCAACATTTTGAGAGGAAGACTGTGAAACTGAGGAGTTATAAATAATGGTAACCAAATCATTTGCGCTAAGAGTAACATCACCAATTATCGCACCAATTTTGTTATCACTTAATAGTGTTCCATAATTTGCATTTGAAGAAACTTCGATGTTGTTTATTATGCCCAGCGCACCCAATCTACCAATTATCGCACCAATATTTTTGCCTTGAATTTGTCCATGATTAATTGACGATGAAACTGCGCTTCTGCCGATAACTTCACCGCAAATTCCGCCAACCATACCATTTGATTGAACATTGCCATAATTTATACAATCTGTTACATTTGAAGAATTTACACTAGCAACAATTCCGCCTGCTAAATCTGCTTCTGCATTGACGCTTGCTCTTGTTGTAGTTTTGACAATCTGAGATTCATTTGATATAAAGCCTGCAATTCCACCTGCAACGCTGTTTGCTTTAACTTGCCCTGAAACAATCTTGCAGTTTTCGATAATCGTTCCTTCCGCCCATCCAATGATTGTCCCAACACCTTCGCGTCCACTGACAAAACTGTTTGCAAAGATAATATTTTTGATTTCAGCTCCACTTGTAAGACCAAAAAGGCCAATCAAATCCTCTTCTCCGCCATTGAGTTGGAAATCATAAGTGGTAAGATTATTTATTACGTGTCCATTGCCATCAAAGACACCTCTGAACGCATTTTGTGGATTGACAAAATCACCGTCTATAAAACCTTTACCCACGCCAAGCCAATACTTGCCCGCAAGGTCAATATCAGTTTGCAATTTAAACTTCAAGTTTGTTGTGTCAAAATTCTCATAATTGACCATATGTGCAAGTGAAGCAAGGTCATCAGCACTTGACAAGCTGATATAGCCGTCACTATCTACACTAAACTCTTTTGACGCCGTATCACTCAGCCACGAAGAAAGCCAATTTGCATAGAGAGTTATGTTAACAGTAAAATCACAGTCCTTTGCACTTTTTCCGCCTGCGTTATAATATCTTTCACCTGCACCATTTGGCTGAGTGAAATAACCATCAAAAATATATCCTTGTTTTTGCGGTATTGTCACAGCTGGCATTGGCTTATCAAACTCTGCTGTGATAGTTTTTGTGCCTTCAACATTTGAGCCTTGGAAATCAAATGTCACAAGCGGAGTTGCAACATCCCAAATTGCATAGAGGTTGACTGTTCCATTATGTTCTGCTGTTAAATTTGAAACGCTCTGCTGATCAGCATAGATAACATTGCCTGTTGGCGAAGTCGACCAACCAAGAAAGCTGTAACCATTTTTGGCAAAAGGAAAAGCAATGAGATTTTGCGACTGACCATAAGTGAAATTTTGAGTTGCTGTTAGAGAACGATTGTCATTTGAATTTAAATCTACGTTATAGCTATTTAAAGCAAATCTTGCATAGAAGTCATTCGTTTCAAGATTTTCAACATCGTTTTGAGTGATACTGCCCATGTCAGCAATGAGGTTTGCCTCAGCGTTTGAAGAAACTTTATCGCCATTATGATACCAGCCATCAAAATGTCTTCCTATAAAAGAATAATTGCTTGCATTCACACTTGTGAATCTGTTGCCATAGCTAAGTTCTTCCCTTCCAATCTCATCACCATATAAAAAGCTTCCATTATCTTGTTGATATTCAACAACCATTTTGGCTATAACATTTTTTGGTGTAACATTAAGCGTGTATGTAAAAACCCAGTCGTCACGCATATCACCAGTCAAAGTTGTTTCGTTTGCAGGATACCATTCTTCACGTTTGATAAGCGTTCCTGGGTATTCACCTTTAAAATAGTGTTCGATGGCATAAAAATTATGTGCTTTGCCAGTCGTCGAATTATAAATCCAGTCGTTAAAGTTATAATAAACAATGCCTTTTGAATAAGTCAAGCTTGACCCTGAAAAATTTGTGTTTTGCCTACTTCCTGGCTCGGTAATATCCAAAACCTCATTTGAGTCACGGGTAAGCCTTAAAGTTACATTATAAATTGGTGCAACAATCTGATATTTATAGCCATCCGCTTCAACAATTTGATATTTAACATTTCTGCCAATTTCTTCACCAGCAATAATATTGCCTTCAAGTTCACCATTCCACTTGACTTCACTATCAAAGTTCAAAATGATTTCACCTATTATTCGTCTATCAGCAAAAGAAGGCTTTTCATCAAAAGAAAATATAAAAATACCTGCCACCAAAAAGGCAAGTGACATAATAAAAAATAAGAAGAACGTTTTGTTTTTTAAAATTCCTTTCACATTTCTCCTTTTCAATATTATTATACACATTTTTCAACAAAAATAAAAATGTTTTATTATGTATTTTTAATCAACCTCAAAATCTTTTTCAAAAAAAGTTATAATTAAAGTTTATCTGAAAAAGTTTTTGTTTCCCAAAAAAAAGTAAGGCAAAAGCCTTACTTTTTGTTCTTTCTAAGTTTTTCAATCCATGGTGGAACATTTGAAGGTCTGTCCACTTCAACCCTTGAAGAAGTTGGGTCATTGTTTGGAGTGAGATTCACCTCTGGTTTTTCTTCAACAGGAGCTGACTTCATTGCATATTGACTGAAAATGCTTCTAGCAGAAGGCATTTCCTTCTTTTGCCCCATATCGCCGATTGAGCGAGCAGATGCAACTGGATTATCTTTCTTTTCTTCTTCCTCAGCGTTAGGCTTTTGGAAACCTGTTGCAATAAGAGTGATTTCCACTTCATCATGCATATTTTCGTCAACGCTTGTTCCAAGAATAATGTTGCAGTTTTCATCAACAACTTCTCTAACAAGAGCCGCAGCTTCATTGAGATCATCTTGTGTGAGATCATTTCCGCCCTTAATATTGATAAGAAGACCAGTTGCGCCCTCTATTGTTGTTTCAAGAAGTGGACTTGCAACAGCTTGCTTAACAGCGTCAAGCGCCTTGTTGTCACCAGTGCCATAACCAATACCCATGTGAGCAAGACCTTTGTCTTTCATAATTGTTGTAACGTCAGCAAAGTCAAGGTTGATAAGACCTGGATAAACGATAAGGTCAGAGATACCTTGCACGCCCTGACGAAGAACATCGTCAGCAAAACGGAATGATTCAGTGAGAGGTGTCTTTTTAGGGACAATTTCAAGAAGTTTTTCATTTGGGATAACAACGAGTGCGTCAACATACTTTCTGAGCTTTTCAAGACCTTGCTCAGCATTTCTTTGACGAACTGGGCCTTCAAAAGAGAATGGCTTTGTGATAACAGCGATTGTCAAAATGCCCATTTCTTTTGCAATTTGAGCAATAACAGGTGCAGCACCAGTTCCAGTTCCGCCACCCATACCAGCAGTGATAAACACAAGATTTGTGCCTTCAAGCATTTCAGTAATTGAAGCTTTGCTCTCTTCGGCAGCCTTTTGACCAATGTCTGGCTTAGCGCCAGCGCCAAGACCTTGTGTAAGTCTTTCACCAATTTGAAGTTTTGTTTCAGCTTTTGAAATCAAAAGCATTTGTCAGTCAGTGTTAACAACAACAAACTGAGCAGAAGTCACTCCCGCATCAATCATTCTGTTAACCGCGTTGTTTCCGCCACCGCCAACGCCAACAACTTTGATTTTTGCAACTGAAGTATTTGTGTAGTTATCCATAAAATTTACTCCTTGTTTTGTTTTTCATGTTTATTGTAACTCTTTTTGCGTAATTTTGCAAACAATCGAGCAAGATTTTTCTAAAAAATGTATATTTTTTCATTTTTTTATGATTTTATACATTTTTAAATAGCTGATTTTGGAGCAAAATGTGCTTGATACGCAATTTTTGATGTCTTTTGACGAAATTTAGTCTTTAAGTGCCATTGCAACCAAAGAATATATTGATGCAAGTGTTGGTTTATCTTTTCCTGGCAATCTTGGAACGCCATAGCTAATGTTTCTGCCAAGGCACTTTGCAAGATAATCTCTTCCGCCTTTAACCCGAGTTATTCCCCCGCCAGAGAGATAGACTGGAAGGAATGGAATATAGTCACTCGAAAAGAGTTGCAAACATTTTGAGATCGCACTGCCGATTGTGTCAATTATGTAGCCCACAACTTCATTTGCCTGATTTAGTGGGATTTTTACAACTTTGCCAAGGTCAGTTGTCAGTTCATAGAAATCAGTCGACTTGCCTTTAAGCGATAAAACAACCATTTTTTTTAGGCGATCAGCCTCAGATAAGGATAAGTCAAACGCTTCTGAAAGCGAGTTTGTGATAAAAGCTCCGCCAATAGAGAAAGATGATAAGTGAGCAAGACCTTCACCTTTAACAATAGCAACCGAAGTTGTCAAATCGCCCACATCAATAAAAAGATTTAAGTCCTCTCTCTCCTCTTTTGAGATAACAAACAGCGCTTCGCAAAGTGGCTCAGAAATATATTCCACACTTTCAAAGCCAAAGCCAGCAATAATACTGTTGAAAAGAGATATAAATTCACGTCCAACATAGATAATTGAAAGTTTTGCTGAAAGCGAAGATGCAATTTCACCAACTGGACTATATGACAATCTTGCATCATCAATGCTGAATGAAATTGGATTGACAGAAAGGATTTCCACGCCTTCGCCCTTTGCTTTCTCGCCAGCAGAATAGAACATCGCGTCGATATCCGATTGCTTAATCTTGCGCCTGTCGCCAAAGTTCATAGAAGCACTGGTCGCCGTCACCGAAGAAAACTCCGCTGGAACGCCAATATATACTTTTTTATTTTTTGAAATATCATAGTCTAAATCGCTCAGTGCTTGATTTATAACCTGAGAAAGTTTTTCCTGA
>CAOJNR010000011.1 GCA_948439925.1 uncultured Clostridia bacterium | reverse complement strand
TCTTTAATGCCAGCAAATGAAGGTTTGTATGCTGGCACGGTTGGATTTTCAGACGCCTTGGTTTCTGGCTTGCCATAGTTATAGATATTTAATGAGGCGTTATTAATATTTGTCACAACATGCTTAACAAAATCGCATTGAGAGATAACTGTTTCATTGTCTTTTTGCCATTGTTTAATTTCTCCATCTTTAAACTCAGTGCTGACAGTTCCGTTAATCGCAGAAAGATCAATCATTGTCACGCTTATTTGTGAGTTTGCAAAGCAGTTTGACATTGTGACATTGCCAGAAGAACTGCTCACAACCAATGCACTGGCATTTGCGTTCATATCAACACGATGTGCACTGATATCAATAATAATATCAGATGCGCTTACACATTGATTCATGCTTACTCTGCCACTATCAATCAGTCCGCCAACAATTCCGCCAACATTTGCAGAACTTGTTTGACCTGAAAGAACAAGTTCTCCATCAGCAACAACGACACTATCAAGATTAACAGCTCGTTCAGCAATTCCAACAGCTCCGCCCAACATTCCACCGCAAGTTGAAATAGATGCTGTCATTCTTGCATTTTGTATGCTCACATTTGTTTCTCTCACATAACCAACAAATCCTCCAACATAGTTTGCAGTCATCATTGAAGTTGAAGTTTGATAGTTGCCAATAGTAAACGACTGGCTCATTAAGATGTTTGTAAGGCTTCCGCCGTTCGCTCTTCCTGCAATTCCTCCAACTGAAATTGGAGTAAATCCAGGCTCTATTGCAAAGATTGAAACCTCAGAGTCACTGCCATAAACATCAACCTCAGAGAGTTTTCCTTGCATTTCACCAGCAACCATTCCGCCATAGCGTGTTGCACGAATTTTTGCATTAGGGCTTATGTCTGCATAGACATAAGAAATATCTGCATCAGAGCCTATTCCACCGAACATATATCCTGCGCGGTCACCAAGTATAGTTCCGATTTCACTTGCAAAGGCTTTGACGATGGTTGTGCTTTGACCTGCAAATCCAATCAAACTGCCCGCATATGATGCCTTTCCTTCATTGCCATAACCTTCACGATATTGGAAATCTTCCTCTGGTTTAAAGTTTGCTGTGACAGACACATTGGATGAAATATTCTTCATCTTGTTGACACCTTGTGTTCTTCCAAAAAGTCCACCAACAAAGTTATTTCCGATAACCGTCAAGTTTTCACTTGAATTGACTGACACATTATATACATTTCCGTTTGAAACCAAACCAGCAAGCGCACCAACAGAAGTTGTTGAAGCAAAGGACACAATTCTTGGAGTAAGCTCAAAGTTCATAATTGTGTTTGCATTTGAAGTTGCATTTTGTCCAATTTGTGCAAACAGACCAGCTGAGCCAAGGCGCTCGGTGGAAACAAGTCTGATATTTCTTATCTCCATTCCATTGCCTTCAAGAATACCGTTAAAGATTGTTCTGAAAGATTGAGAGTTTTTCTCATAGCTTTGATAGTCAATATCAGCAACAATTCTGACATTTTCATCAACAATTTTTGTGTTGTCTGAACCCAAATAATATTCAAAGGACTCAGCGTCAAAAATTATATAAGGATTTTTGATATCTCCATCACCGTTTGAATTTTCCTCATGAACATAAGTATAAACAACATCGCCAGTGACAGAGTCTTCATTTTGACTTAAAAGTTTTTGTCTGCTATATGAAATTATATTTGCCGAAACAAGTTCAAGCCCGCCATTTGCAAATGGGCCTGTAAAAATTCCAGTTGAATCAACATTGCCTTTTGAAACAAACCATATATTTCCAGCTTCCAAATTTGTTGAGTAAACATAATTTGAGAAGAATTGATTATAGTCAGAAAACTCATCAATCGTGAGCGTCCTCACCCCTTCAAAAGTTATTGGTTTAAGCAAAATATTAATGTTTTCATCTTCATCAGAAACATAATAGCAATCTTCAAATGTTCCACTTTCGCCGTCACTAAAATCCATTGCAAAACCAGCTGATGAAATGCTGTTGTTTTCAAGAATTGAAAGCGAGAAAGACTTTTTGATTTCACCCTCATTTCTATAAACAAAACCAGCTCTTGTCGAATTGCCCAAAATTCTTATATTTGAATAGCAGTTTTCAATCAAGCCTTGGTTTGTGTATGCAAATCCACCTTCGGCAGTTGTTGAAGTGATATAATGATCTGGCATTGATTCGTTTCTGTCAGCGACAAGAAGGTGATCTCTTGTTCTCTCACCCGAAACATATGATGTTATAATCTGTCCGCCTGAGCCATTTGTGAGAACAAAGCCTGCAACATTTCGATCAGTTGAAGAGCCAATCAAAATTCCGTTCTTATAATATGAACTTGCAATCTTGCCATTGTTCACACCAACAAAGCCAGAAAGGTTATAGTAAGCACTCATTGCATAAAGTGAAGAACGTGAGTTTGTGATATAACCACCGTTTGAGCCTGCAATACCAGCGATATATCCATTTGAATTTGCTCCGCCAGCATCAACAGTGAGATAGGTGTATTTGCCTGTATCATATTCACTGTAAACGTAACAGTTTGTGATAATACCATTGTTTTGACCTGCGATAAGTCCAACGTTAAACGAAGTTGAACTTGTTTTGAATCTCAAAAATTTTCGATTGTTCACATTATCTGAGGTGTCATCAATTCCACCACCAATCTTGACAGTGACATTCTTTACAATCGTTCCATCACTTATCGTTGAGAACAGGCCCATGTTTGACTCATTGCCAAAATCATAATAAATGATATTGCTGTCCTGTCCGACAAATGAAATTGTGTAGCCGTTTCCATCAAAAGACTTGAAGTTTGCATTTATTGGCTGGAATGACCTAGGGTCAAGTTCAATATCTTTCATGAGGATATAATGTGAACCTTCTGTCATATTCATAAGATCGGTCTGATTGTCAATCGGAATTGGATGTTCAAGCGAACTTGAAGTTGTCACATTGAAAGTGAAAGTTGTTTCGATAGGCTTGCTGTCTGTTGCGTTTATGTTATAAGCCACTGCCTCATACTTTCCACCAGCAACATTTTCAAAGTTCACTTGGAAAGTGAAAGCATAAAATCTTTGTGAATTTGTATGGGTCATGATAGGTGTAAATCTAAGGCCGTCAGAAGTGAAATAGATTGTTTCCAATTTTGGCCAAACATTGTTTTCTTTTGTGAAATCAAAGATGTCTTTTGCATTTGAGAGATCATCCTTTAAAGTTTCACCTGAGGAAATCAATCCATTGAGATTTGTGTAAACTTTCCAAGTTGCCTTCTCTTGCAAACTTTCAATGAATGACCTAACCGACTCCACAACACTGGCGTCAGTTGCATCAAACTCAATGAAAGACTCAAAGTCAACTCTCAGATTGAAAGGATTTCCTATCTGCAAATTGATTCTTCCGTCGCTCATACCGCGTATTATATCTGAGTTTTTATCAAAACGGTTATTGTAGTTAACATTAAATTCACGAATAGTCAGCGTCATTACAGATTGATATTGACGAACTCCATCATCACTTCTGCCTTCAACTTTGATCTCGACATTTTTATATGAAGCACCATTATAACTTATATTTGAAAGCACTTGAACAAAATATTCACCATTTTCTTTAAGGATAGAAACAGGAGCACCAGCCTCGCTTGTGATTGAAATTTCGTCATCTGTAAAGCCATATTTATCAACATTTATGCGATATCTAAGACCTCTTGCCACCTCAAAAACAGGTTTGGAAATATCTTGACTTGTTGATGTTTTGCCTTCAAGAGAAAGGTAAACATGATTTTGAATAACAAGTTCCACTTCCTTAATATAGGTTTTTGTGAATGAGTTTTCTTTGACAGCAGTGATTCTGAATGCGCACTTTCCACCCTCTTTTACGCCAAGAGAAGAAATAACATATCTAAGATAAATCACTCCGTGATACTGCTCTGCACTGATATTGTTATGAGCTCTTAAAATGTCATTGAATGTGAGTTTTATTCCTCTTTCGGTCACAGCACCAGTTATAATGCTGTCAATAAAAGTTGAACTCTCTCCTGCTTTTGTTTTAGTCAAAAGACCAAAGCTTGCCTTGCCATTGCCTTCTGAGTCATTTGAAAGGTCATTTTCAATGAAGATATAATCGAAGTCAGCCGTATCAGGCGAAAGTGTGAGCGCAAGCACGCCCTCTCTGCCAGGATATGAAACATTCGATGTTGACGATAACACTTGATTGCCAGTTGGACGAGAATTATAGTTATCTATTGTGATAGTGTTAAGCGGAACATTGACAAAACTCAGTTCAATATCAATAAAAACATCACTATCTGAGCCAGCTGTTATGCGCATATAATATGTGCCATAAATATTTCTTTCAAATCGGTTTAGATATGCCTCAGAGTTGATATCCACATTGACAGTTAAATAGAATTTCTGCTCGCCATAATTATAACCAATGTCAGAGCCAGACGTGCCAGTGTCAGAATTTGTTTGCGATAAATTCATAACAGATTTGCCTTTCTCATCGACTATACTTGCTGAGAAAAGCCAGTTTTTATTGGTTGAGCCAGCTATCTCTTCATTGAGAACATCTCTGCCAAGACTGTCAACGATTGTGAACTTCACATTCTCTTCCTTTGCAGTTGAATTGATAACGATTGTGTCTTTAAGTGTCTGACCTGTTGTGATTGTCGCCTTTTCATAATTTGCAGTCTTGATTGAAATTGCGCCTTTTTTGTATCTAACCATATAGTTAAATTGTTGATTTACATAAGCTTTATCGCTTTCTGCCATAATGTAAGGTTTGACAGTCACATAAATTTCTTTATCGTTATGCAAGTTGTCTTTTCTCTTCAAAGTGATTGTTTGTCCAATGCATGAAATGTCAAAATCGTTTGCATTATATGTTAAATCAGCAGTAAGAGCTGTGTTTGGAATGAGGCTTATTGAAACATTTGCAACAATCATATTGCCAAATTTGGTTGCAATAACACTTGTTTGACCTTCATCTGAACTTTCGCTCAATTCATAGCTTGGTCTAATATATTGCGTCAAAATATTGTCGCCTTTAACATGCGCTTCACTGCCCTCAATAAGAGCCATAGAAGTTTGTGACATGCTTGGATAAACAACTGAAATTTCTTCTGAATGATTGAAATAGTTTGTCACATAAATCTTGATTGTCAAAACTTCATTTGCATTCAACACGCTTGAACCAGTGATTGTTGCCACGCCAGTTCCAGTGACTGAGATAGTTCCACTATGGTCGATTGAAAGTATGTTTGAGTTTGTTGAGAAAACGACCTCGCCTTTTGTGAAGATTGGATACAAACTGCTGTCAGTTTTTTGAGTGTTATAAAGCCTATTGAGTTCATCTTGAACTTTTGTGAGCGTGTCATCATTACCAGTTATATTAAGTGCATTTGCACCAAAATAGAACATATAAAAGAGATTATTTATGTTTGTTTCAAAAGGTTTAAAGCCATTGTCTGCATTGGCAGAAATTTGAATATCATCACGTTTTTGATCAAATTCAGAATATCCAACAAGTGAATAATTTTTATCATCTGAAATGGTGTTTCCCGAATTTTTAATTTCGATATAGTCGCCATAATATTTGGTTAAACTGTTGTCAGTGATTGAATCTTCTCTTTCCCTTATAACATAAGACGCAAATTTAGGATCAGCTTTAATTTCAGTCATTTCAGTCATTTCAGTTATTTCACCAAAAGCAAATTTCATCCTATTATCTTGGTTTCCTATTTCATATTTTACAGTGCTCTCATCAGCAGTTGTTGAAGTGCCAGAATTTTGGTTTGTCACATCTTTCACAAGCATTGAAGCGCCAAAACCTGTGTCACCAGCGTCCACTGCTTGAACGTTAAAGTTTGTGACATTGTCAACAACTGAATTCTCGTTTGTAATCTTAGCTGAAATTGCACCTATAAAGTTGACGCCTCTAACGAAAGTTCGAGAAGTGATATTTTTGAAAATACCCTTTTCTTTAACAACAATATTTCCTGCAAGTCCACCAACAGCATAAACGCCATTAAGTCTTCCACCAACAATTATTGGGCTGTCTGAATTTTCACTGTAAATGTTGCCTTCTTCACTCACGCCAACAAGTCCGCCTATATCGTCTTTTATTCCATATTTTTGGTTTATAACCTCAATATTTGTAAACGCCATATAATTTGCATAGCCTTGACCGTTATTTGAGCTTCTTTTAATTATGTCACCTTGGTTTCTTCCGACAATTCCACCAACGCGAACTTGAATCAAATTGTTATCATTCTCGATTTTTTCAAGAGCATTTGCGTCAATTATAATTTTATATTGTCCAGCATAGAAAGTGATTTTTGGACTGATTGCCTTTTGCTCGTTCTCGTTTTCATCGTTTGTGTCAGAATTTAAGCTATGACCTTGAATAATTGTTCCTTCATTTCCACCAACAACGCCACCAAGACGCAAACCGTTCCCAGATGAGTCATTTCTTGCCAAAACTGTGCTATCACCAGTCAGCTCAACACCAATATTTTCAAGCGTTCCACTGTTAAGTCCAGCCACAATGCCCATTCTTCTTCCAATATTTTTATCTTCGTCATTATTGATATCGAATTTACCCGCAAAGGCAACATCTTTAATAACTGCACCATTTGCAATTTGAGAGAACAGACCATAATCGGCCACTTTATGTTCGTCATACGTGCTGCCAGCCAATCCATTTCGCACATTTATGCCTGTGATTTTTGCGTCCTCAGTGATTCCAGTCAGGTGACCTGTGAACACGCCAAGAGGGAATATTTTTTGGTAGTTTTCATTATTCTCATTGTCTTTATCAAGTTTAAATTGGTTTGAAAGATCTATTGTGGTTGCAAGAGCATAGTAAGCCGAAAGATCCTCTTTGATTGCAATCACGTCATCAGCAGTTCTTAATATATAAGGACTTTGCTCGTCGCCAGTTTGGAAGTTTATGTCAATGTTTACAACTCCGCCATCATAAATTAGGATATTGTTATCACTAAGCCAATCAGTTGGCACAATCATAAGTTTTCCACCAAGAGAGCCACGATTTAATCCAGAGTTATCGTTTCCAGTTCCACCGCCTTCCTTTTCGTCATCAGCGCTATCATTTGTTTGGCTGTTGTCGAGGTCTTCTTTATATTTTTTATAATTAAATTTTGACGCGTCAAGGGTTACAAGGAAGACTCCATTTTCTTCGTCTATTGCCTTAACTGGCAATTCATTTGTGCCAAAAATGTTTATATTACCGCTTGGGGAATACAGCGCCTTTATAGATTTTGAATTTGCGTTGTTTGGTGTCACTTGAACGACAATTTCTCTGACTCTATCCGAACTTCTCAAAGAAAAATCGATTGATTTCAACGTATCTTGTGTTGAAATTGATTCAACTCTGATATAGTCCTCGATTTTAACTTTAATCGAGAAAATTTTTGGTTGATTTTGTGCATATTGATCAACCATTGCATAAAGTTCAAATTCACCATTTCTAAGTGGTGTGATTGACATGTTTGTTGTGTCAAAGCGCGCAATATAATCTCCCTCATCTCCGAGATTATAAGTATTGCCATAAATCATTCTTCTGTTTTCTGCGTTTACATTTAATGATGTCTGCCAGTAAATAAACTTAGCGTCAAACTCAGAAGCAACATATGTGTTGAGATTGTAATCATAAAACATAAAGCCATTTGAATCTTTTGCTGTGAGCGTTATGCTATCACCTCTTGGTGAATTTGCAAAAAGCTCAACATAATTTGCAGGATTATCATTTTCATCTTGAATAACAAGTGAATTCATAAAGCTATATGAAACTATATTCATAGTGTAAGTGTTTTCACAAATAACTTCTTTAAAGTTATCGGCGATTTTGAATGAATAAAATTTTAACTGAATACTTCCACTGCCGTCGCCAGTTGCGCTGATATTAAGTGTTATAAAATTTGAAAAATCAAGCGTTGCGCCAAAGCCATTTGCTGTCATAGTTTCAATAGAAGGTTGAGAAATTGCCTGAGATAATCTATTGTTATTTGCAAAAATCTCAAACTTAACATCACTTAAATTTCCATGCAAAATGTATGTGCTGTTTGAAAAGCTTTTGCCAAGATTATCTATATTGTCCGTTTTATCTGTTCCAACAATTTCGTCACAGAATTTAACAGCGTTTGCACCCTCAGTGATTTCAATATTAAGCCCTTTAAGCTCTTCTATCACTTGAACTCTGAAAACCTGACGAACACCATTGTCAAGCGTAACACGATAAATGCCATAGCCAAGAGCTTTGCTTTTTAAGCCAATTTTAAGTCGGCTCATTGTGTCTTTGCCATCATCTGCAAATTTTGATTGCGTTAATATATCAACAACATCTTCACCGCTTTCAAGCATAACACTGAAATAAGAAAATTCAGCGTCAATGCTGACATTTTCAGAGCCTATGCTTTTTGCTTTCAATGCAGTGAAAAACTTTTCAGTCGTGTCTGAAAGTGACATATATAATATGTCGTCCTCACCAATATTCTCGTCTTCATAAGCAATGTGGTCAGCACCTGATTTGACAACATAATTAATGCTTCTTGTCTTGCTTCCTTCTGTTCCTCCAATATTGTAATTTACCGCAATAACTATCGAACTTGAAACACCATTCCCTGTTATTCTTCCGCCCTCACGAAGTCCTCTCGCCTCAACAGGCAAAGACAAATCTGAAATTTCAAGAATAGAATTTCCATTGTTGTCCTTTTCGCAATTATCAGCATTATAAATTGTGCCGTTATAACGAATATTGACTTCGTTTGCATCAAAACTTAACACAAAGCTGTCATATTTTGCATCTGTTGGATTGAGTGCAAAATTGAATCTCTCCCAACCAGACTGGTCATCATAATATGTGTTATAAAAAGTCAAAGTTTGATTTGGGTCAAAGTTGCCATCATTAATGACGATATCTTCTGGTTGATAAATTATTTCAACTGGAACTTCAACTTCATAACTCACACCTTCGTCAGTCACGTCTTTTAGGTCTTGATAGAAAAATCTCACAACCAAAGTGGTGTTCACGCTTCTTGTTGTTGCGCTTGTGATTTCAATAGGAAAAACAAGGTTTTCACCAGAATAAATTGGCGCATTAACAATCTTGTTTGCAACAAAGTCATCTTTGAAATATGCTTCGATTTTGATAAGATTTTGTGTTAACTCAGACGCTGAAATTGAAAAATTGGCACGAACACGACCATAATCAATCATAGATGTGCTGTTCTCTTCCTTTGCTCGATTTGGAATAAGCACAATGTTTTCTTGGTCGTCGCACTCCTGTTCAAGCACGCCGTCTGGCTTTGGCATGTATCTTAAATTAAAACTTATTGAATTTTTATCTAAATTTGTGTAGATATAAAAATCGCGTTGCACATAAATTTGCGACTCTGGGTCATCTAAGTATCGCGCAACAAAGGTAAATTTATCACCTGGATAAACTTTTAAGTGATTTTCATTAAAATTAAAAATTTCTCCTTCTTTTTCAAGAGGAACAAACTGACAAAATTGCTTTCTGTCTGTTGTTTTATCAAACTCATTAAGCGTGAAGAAATTGCCTTGCAAGTCCTCAAAAACAAGATGGCTCACTTTTGTTATTTTGCCCTGCTCACTGATAGCTTCGCTTGTGCTAACGTAAACTGTTTTAAATTCATTGACAAACTCTTCACCATTTTTCACATTTTCAAGCAAAACTGTATTGTCATTTGACACACCATAGAAATTATAACTAAGATTTCTCAAAACTGCGTCAGAATCAAATTTAAAATCAATCGAGTTTGGTGAAAGCGCTTTGTTTTCAGTCACATAAAGTGTGTTTTCGCCATTTCCAAGGCTCTCGCTAGGTTTCAAAACGTCAACAATAACTTGACAAGTTTTTTGACCTTCGGCGGTTGCAATAATGGTTGTTCTGCCACCATCAACAGCTGTTATCGCAACCGAAGTTGTGGCGTTATTAGGTTGATTTGCATCTATAACAATCGAGTTGCCTTGCAAAGAGAATGTTAAGTTCTCACTCATTCCACCTTGCAAGTTTTCGATTGTGAAATTGACTGTGGTTTCCTCGCCTACCATAAGAGAGATATGATCTTGATCGCTTACAACGTTCACTTTTGAATAGTCAATACCACCGCAAGCGACAAAAAATAGACCTGTCAGCACAAGCATCAAACTGCAAATAAACAAATTGATTTTCTTGATATTTTCTTTCAAAATCTCTCCTTAGTGGCTTAGCCACCTTATAATTTTTATAGAGTAAACTTAATTTCATCTAGAAAGTGCCTGAGGCACTGGCTTAGCCACTTCTTATTTTATTATTGACTTTTGTTTCATCTAGTAAGTGCTTAAAGCACCGCGTTATGCGCTAATTTAGAATATTAAAACAATTCCGCTTCGCATAAAAAGTGCCTGTGCATTATGCACAATTTAGGATACACAAAACAACTTGCTTCGAATAGTAAACGCTTAAAGCGTTATTCGTTTTTGTCTTTGAAAATTGACTCAACATAATCAAGCGCATGAATTTGAACCATTGTTCTCGCTGTTGGAGAAGTGATGATGAACGCTTGACCAAGACCAGCTGTAACGATTGAGTTCTGCTCTTCCTTATTGATTCCACCTGAGTTTTTGTAGAGCTCAATAATGTCGTTCACGTCGTTTGGTGAAAGCGAGAAGATAAGTGAATACTGACAAGCGTTGATAATCGCGGTTGATTGACGCTTGATTTCTTCCGTTCCCACGAAGTCGTTGATGTTCTGTGTGATGACAATCTGCATTCCGCCATACTTACGGATACGCTTTGCCATTGCAGCCATGAAGTTCAAAGCGATTGGATAACGAGGGTTAATGAATGTGTGCGCCTCGTCAACGCAGATGATGATTTTACGATTTGTGTGGTGGAGTTTGTTGTAATCCTTATTATTGATAATTTCGTTTTCAAGATACTTAAACACGAGAAGCATTTGCGCATTTGTTATCATTGCGTTATTGCCCGCAATCAAAGACTGGAAGTTGAAACAAATAAGGTTTTCGTTTGTTTCGATTGATGTTGGTCCATTCCAAAGGTTGCTGTTTCGTCCGCCCTTGGCAAATTTTCTGATGTATGCCTCAACAATACGAAGGTTATTGAGCAAGAATTCGTCCTTAGCTGATTTAAGACGTGCTGTCAAAAGTGAATAGAGATCATCAAACGTTGGATAATCTTTTGGAGTAAGTTTGCTAAGGTCAGTGTTCTCGTCAATTTTGAACTTATCATAAAGGTCAAGAACGAGCGAGTTCAAAACCTCGAACGCGTCACTTTGAATCCCTTCCAACACAGTTCTGAAAAATTGTTCAAGGAATTGAAGGTGCTGATTGAATGAGTCGTCCTTTTTGCTCACTTCGAAATATTTCTTATCACCCTCATCGTCATCTTTATCAAGCGCACGAATGACGTGGAATGGGTTGATAATACCTTGAAGTGATGAGCCAACGTCAATCATTTTTCCTCGAAGGCTGTATGTAAGTTTATCATATTCTTTTTCTGGGTCGCAAATGAAAATCTTTGTGTTATCGGCTGCAAGGTTTGCAAGAAGAACCTTTGTTGCGTATGACTTACCAGATCCTGACTTTCCAACGACCATCATGTTGGAGTTAACACGGCGCAAGTCACGCTTGAAGAAGTCAACGAAAACTGGATACTCATTGTCGCCAAGATAGAAACCATTTTCATCTTGAAGCTCACTTGAAATGAATGGGAAGACACCAGCAAGAGTGTAAGTTGGGATTCCCCTCTTGAACTCTTTGATGTTGTCGCGCATTGACACGCTTGAAGAAACGAAAGCATCAATTTGACGAGCGAACATTTCAGTAAAGCGGAAACCTGATTGTTTAAGGATTGCCTTAATGTCTTTCCTTGCAGAATCTTCGCAAGTTATGAAAGTGTTGACATCGTAAAGTTGCTGGTTGTTGTTTTTAAGTTCTGCCAAAAGATTGCGGAGAGTTTCAAGGTGAGTTGCAATTTCAATACGTGTTGAACTCTTACCCGTTCTATATAATTTTGACTCCATATCCATTATGGCTTTATCAATTTTCTTTTCAGAATCATACTTAGGCGCTTTTTTGAATTTCATAACAACCTTTGTTCTGTCAAGAAGGAAGAATGACGCTCCCCACGCATTGCCCACTTGAAGCGGATATTCAGTTATCGCAAAAGTTCTGTAATCTCTTCCGTCAATATTATACTTTGCTGAGCCAAACTTAACTTTGTTTGGAGTTGCCCAGTTGATATATTCTGAGAAAGGCACACCTTCAAGTTCACGTTCATCAAATTCACGGTTATAATTTGCGCGAAGGAAGACTGCAAGTTCTTGCCCCATAAGCCTTCTTGTGTTGACTGGGTTGAGCGCTGTTGCAAGCGAGCTTGCCATACCGCTGACAGTATTTTCAAGTGCTTCCAAATCTTTGCCAAGCACAACTATGTAGAAGAAATCTTTATAAATTTTGTTCTTTCTGTTCTTGTCTTCAATGAAAGAAACTCTCTCTTCAAAGATAGGCGCTCTGGCATCAACTTCTGCTTGCGTCATTTGCTTATCATACATCATGTCGAGCAAGCGGTCATATTTTTTGTTTTCGATATAAGCATAATTGTCAAGCACAAGCGCTTTGTTGATTTTCACAATTTCGCAAACTTGATTTTCTTCAAGTCTTCTGAGAGCATTTGAAAAACCAACGTCGATGAGGTTGTTTTGATTGTATTCATTTAAAAGTCCGAAAAGAATTGGTTGAACTTCCAAAACTTCGGCATAGTAGTCACCGAATGATATGCACCTGTCTTGATAGATGCTTTCAAAAGGAATGATGTTTTTGATGTTAGGCTTACCCTTGGTGACCGTTTTAAGATATTTCTTTTTCTGCATTGAAAAACGCACGAGATAGGATATGGTCACATAAAATCTCTCGCTGTCTGCAATTTTGAAAAACAATGAAATTGCAAAGATAGCCCACACAATCGCAACCCAAATCGCACCAGGAAAGTTTGAAGCGATAAGCACGCCGAGAACAGCGATTGCAATGATTGCAATGATAAGGTCAAGGCCTGTAAAGCCTCTGACAAATTCAAGTTTAACTTTTGTTTTTCTTGGTATTATTCTAATCACGTTTACCTCGCAGTTTTATTTTACTACAAAACCACCTAAAAATACAAACAAAAATACATGATTTTACAAATTTTTTGCCCGTTATGCACTTTATTTTTTGTGCATAATTCACTTTTTATTTTTTCACAATTTTATTTTATTTTTCTGTGAATTTTTATTTGATTTAATTTATTTGAAAATTAAAGCAAAATTAATTATTATTTTTATTTTTTATAATTTTATTTTTATCTTTATTTTGTTATAAAAAAAAGCAAAATGCACTTAGAGCACTTTGCTGTTAAAGAACAAATTGTTCAATTTATTATGTTTTTTTGCCTTTTTTATCACATTTTCATCAATCACTTGAAACTTTTTAACAATAAGTTCATTATTAAAACCAAACAAATCACAGGTTGCAATTTTGCCAAGCAATAAATTATTTGA
>CAOJNR010000010.1 GCA_948439925.1 uncultured Clostridia bacterium | reverse complement strand
GTGATAACTCTTTTATTTTGCGATCTTTGATTTTCTCTATTGCGTATTCAATAATAATTTCATTGATCTTGGCTTCAATTTCAGCGTCTTTATATCCCCAAGTTTTAAGAATATACTTGAAGTTTTCATACACAGTCTTTTTCTCAAAGAAAACAGGTGTTGATGGCACATAGCCAGCATTAATATCTGTATGGTAATCAAGTTTTTCAAGAGGAATGTCTTTGATATAAACCTCACCTTTGGCCATCTTTTCAAGTTTGGCAAATATACGCAAAAGACTGGTCTTTCCGCTTTCATCTTCGCCCACAAAAGCCACACTCTCACCATCTGCAATGTCCATATTGACATCGTAGAGCGCATAATACTCACGGGTAAACTTTAAAAACAAATTTTTAACCAAAATCATAACCGACCGCCTTTATATTTTTCTTATTTATATTTTACTATACAACAAAAAAAAATAAAAGCAAAAAATCGCTTTTATTCATCTTTATTTATAACTTTTTCGATTTTGAGCTTAAATTCGTCGGAAATATCTTCACTTCCAATCAAAACATCGCCTGTTTTTTGTGTGTTTTCTTCAACATCACCCGCAACAACACGCAATGTCAGTTCCACCTGCTGAGTGCTGTTGAACATATATGTTTTATTCACAGCATCTTTAAAAGGCATAAATTTTTCGGTGTTAGGCTTATCCTGAGCAATTACAACAAGGTTTGTGAGCGAATACCAATCATCCCTTTTATAGAATCTTAGCGTCATCTTTTCTCCGTTTTCTTCCCAAAAAATAAGCTCACATTCTTTATCTGCTTTCACTTGAACATCAACTGATTTTTCCTTCACTCTTTCATCTTCAATAAATGCAACTGTGACACCATAGTTCTCACTTCCAGCGGTGGTTATTTCCCTTATTGTTGCACAGCGTAAGTTTGTGGAATTTTCACAGCCCATCATAAACAAGGCAACAAAACAAAAAATAGGCAAAAGAAACTTTATCATAGATTTCACTCCTTCAAAGTCAATTTTACCCATTTTTACAATGTTTAAACTTTATTTTTTTTTGAAAGCAAAGAAATAAAACTGAAAACACCTTTGCTTTATAAAAAATTTCAAAACCTAAGTGACAATGTCACTAAAAGGCAGAAACGATATGGTTAATTTCATCACCCAAAACTTCAATCACATCAAAGCGAACTGGAACTCGGTCATAAAGCTTGTTTTGCAACAAGAAAAGCTCAGCAACACGACGAATTTTATTTTGTTTTCTTGCATCAACAGCCTCACATGGCAAGCCAAACTCTTTTGTTTCCCTCGCCTTAACTTCAACAAAAACAATAGCCTCACCATCGCGTGCAATTATGTCAATTTCGCCAACTTTATTCACATAGTTGATTGCAATAATTTGATATTTTTTCTTTTTTAAGAATTTGACTGCCCTTTCTTCACCAATATAGCCTTTGGCTTTGTTAAACACTTTCATTTGACACCTATTAATCGAGAGTTATTTTTCCAATTCTTCCTTTGCGGAAATCATCAATAACTGCTTGTGCTGTGCGCTCATAGTCCACTTCACTACCATGAGTGAGATAGCCTCTTTTCTTTGCAATTTCGTCAAGTGTTTCACAAGACGGATAACGCTTTTCCATAAGGTCAGGATAAAGCTTGATAAGCATTTCAATAAGTGCCTCGGCAAGCTCAACTTGGTCAACAATAACATCCTTTATGCTTCCAATAAAGGCAAGTTTAAGCGCAATTTCTTGGTCAACAAGGTTTGGATAAAGCGTTCCTGGCGTGTCGCAAATTTCAATATTGTCGCCAAGGTTCAACCACAAATTTTGTTTTGTCACACCAGGCTTATCACCAGTGACTGCCTTAGCTTTTCCGCAAAGGTTATTGATAAGCGTGCTCTTGCCAGAGTTTGGAACACCAACAACCAGCGCTCTGACAGTGGTTTTAACGCCTTTTGCAAGATATTTCTGAATTTTTGCATTGGCAAGGATTTTAATTTTTTGTCTAATAATTTTGCCTGCACCTGACATCGTGCTGTTTAGGCAGACATAATCGTATCCTTCGCCTTTGAAATTTTTTGCAATTTCTCTGACCTTAGTTTCATCTGCAAGGTCTGTTTTATTGAAAACATAAAGGACAGGCTTATTTTCTGAAAGTTTGCTAAGACTTGGATTGACAGAAGATATCGGTGCACGACTGTCAAGAACATAGATGACCACATCGATAATTTTCAACATTCTTTTCATTTCGTTCAGAGCTTTGGACATATGCCCTGGAAACCAATTTATCTTCATATTTTCTCCGTTCGTGTCATTGACACATAAAAAAGTTCGGCTTAGGAATTATTTATATTTTTAATGCAAAAGTTTTCACATTTTTTTTACAACTGTTTCTATCTTAAAACTCTTTTCGAAAGTTTTTCAACAAATTTAAATGCCACACTTGCAACTTTTTCACTTGCAATGCGAAAGTTCTTTTCAAACTCTTCCATATCTCCGCTATCAGAAACAGATTTAATAAGAAGGCAAGGAATTTTATTCTTATGACAAGTGTAAACAACAGCGACGCCTTCCATATCACAAATATTTGCACCAAAATTTTTAATCAATTTCTTTTTTAACCCTTCACTTTCAACAAAAGAATTGCCTGTGACCAGATTACCCCATTTTAATTTTTTATCAAGTGACAGCGCGAAATTTTTAAGTTTTTCGTCGCAAGCATAAGTGCTTGGCTCAATAATGTCAGATTTAATATCCCAAAATGTTGCTTTATCGACGACAAAAGTATCACAAACATTTGGTTTTTCTTCAAGCGAACCACAAGTTCCGCTATTTATAATCATATCAGGTTTAAAAAAGTCTATCATCTTTTGGAGATAAATTCCTGCATTGATTTCGCATGGACCAGATTTGCAAAGCATAATTGTGTGACCAGCAAACTTGCCTTTATAAAATGTCATTTCGCCAATTTGAATTGTTTTGATTTTATCAAAATATTTCAAATGCGCATTAATTTCCTCTCCGCAAGCAATCAAGAATCCAATTTTCATATTTTTCTCCTTGGGTTTAATTTTTCTTTATCAAATCTGGTCTATTTTCCTTTGTCTTTTTAAGTGCTTGTTCTTTTCTCCATTTTGCAATCTCTTGATGATTGCCAGAAACGAGAACTTCTGGCACGGAAAGTCCTTCAAAGACCTGAGGACGTGTGTATTGTGGATATTCAAGCATATCATTTGCAAAACTTTCTTCGTTCAAGCTATCTGCCGTGATAACTCCCTCAATAAATCTTGCAAGACAATCAATTATAACCATGGTTGGAAGTTCTCCACCTGTTAAGACATAGTCGCCAATGGATATTTCCTTTGGTTTTATAAGTTCGTTCATTCGCGCATCGACACCTTCATAGTGACCACAA
Organism: uncultured Clostridia bacterium; assembly: GCA_948439925.1. Lineage (GTDB taxonomy): Bacteria > Bacillota > Clostridia > Christensenellales > UBA1242 > Caccovivens. Next base: position 10,280 of record CAOJNR010000010.1, on the reverse strand, counting down.
ATAAAAACCAAATGCTCTTTTTTAGACAACTCTTTGGCAAGTTTTGGTGAGAGTGTTTCGCCCGATGGGCTTGCAAAAACAGGATAAGAATTTTCCTTTTCAACACTTTTATAAGCATCAAAAATTGGCTGAACAGACATCAACATTCCAGCACCACCGCCAAAAGTATAGTCATCACATTTTTTATGTTTATCCTTTGAAAAGTCACGAATATTGACAAGGTTGATTTCCAGCTTTCCGCTTTCTTGTGCACGTTTTAATATGCTTTCATTGAGCGGTGCAAAACTTTCAGGAAAAAGCGTTAAGATATCTATTCTCATACGCTTACCTCTTCAAAGATCTTGCGGTTAACTTTGAAAGAGTCACCTTCTTTTATTATAAGCCCGTCAACAAAAGGAGTTTGAACTGTTCTTCCATCTTTTTCAATGATGAAATTGTAAGTTGCGCCGTAATTTTCAACATCAACTATCTGTCCAATCTTTTCGCCTTCTGTGTCATAAAGCACCAAGCCGATAAGATCATCAACAAGGATTTCATCTTCTTGCAAGTTGTCTTCAAGCTTTTCTTTTTCAATAAAAAGTTTTTTGCCTCTCAAAGTTTCTGCCAAATTGCGATCGTTTATGCCAGCGAATTTCACATACAAAAAACCTTGCCTAAGGGAAATTCTTTCAATTTTATATTCTGAGCCCTCGACATTAATTTTTCTTAAATTTTCAAAAACAGCAAGGACATTTGTCAGAGGCTGTGCTTTGACTTCCCCTTTTATGCCTTGCGGTTTTAAAATTTTTGCAACATCAATCATTATTCACCAAATTTAACGAAAACTTTTTTGTCTTCCTTTGCAGAAAGAGATTTCACGATAGTGCGAATGCTTGACGCAATTTTTCCACCCTTACCGATAATTCTGCCCATGTCTTCTGGATTGACCATAACATGAATAACTTTTTCATTTTCGTCCTCGGTTGTTGACACTTGAACATTGTCAGAGTCGATAACAAGACTCTTAACAATATATTCTACAAGTTTTTCCATAAAATTCTCCTTATTTGCTGATGATTCCGCTCTTCACAAGAAGTTGCTTTGCTGTTTCAGTTGGTTGAGCGCCATTTTTGATCCACTTGTTTGCCTTTTCTGCGTCAATTTTGATTTCAGCAGGGTCAGTGAGTGGGTTGTAAGTTCCAATAATGTCAATAAATTTGCCATCTCTTGGAGCTCTTGAATCAGCAACGATAACTCTATAAAATGGAGCTTTTTTATCTCCAAGTCTTGTAAGTCTGATTTTAACTGCCATTGTTTTCCTCCTTTAAAAATTTAATATCTTTAACTCGATAGAACTTAATTTCAAGTTCTTTCGAAGGATATTACGAATGTAATATATTTTGTTTTTGTGAATTTGCACAATTTTTACGCATATTTCACTCTGATAAATTGGCATATGATGCACATAGAAAGCGCATAATGCGCACTGCTTAAAGCAATGCCTAAGGCACGGTGCATAATGCACCCACCTAGAAGAGTCCGCGCATCCCTCTGCCATTCTTCATCTGCTTCATCATTTCTTTTGTCTGCTCGAACTGTTTGAGAAGCTGATTGACCTGCTGAACGCTTGTTCCACTGCCGTTTGCAATGCGTTGACGACGGCTGGCTTTGATTATCTCAGGACTGCGTCTTTCCTGTGGCGTCATAGATTGAATAATCGCTTTATTTATTGCAAGTTGATTTTCATCAATGTCAAGATTTTTGATCTTGCCAGACAATCCAGGAATCATGCCCAAGATATCTTTTATTGAACCCATCTTTTTGATGCTTTCCACTTGAACGAGATAGTCATCAAAGGTGAAAGAATTTTCTCTAAACTTTTTCTCGATCGCCTTCGCTTCTTCCTCGCTGACAGCCTCTTGCGCTTTCTCAATGAGGGATAATACATCACCCATACCAAGAATTCTGCTGGCTATGCGGTCGGGATAAAATGGCTCTAAGTCACCAATTTTCTCGCCCACACCAGTGAACTTGATTGGCTTGCCAGTGATTGCTTTGATTGAAAGTGCTGAACCACCACGAGTGTCGCCGTCAAGTTTGGTGAGCACCACGCCAGTGATGTCAAGATCACGATTGAAACTTTCGGCAACAGTGACTGCATCTTGACCTGTCATTGAGTCAACAACAAGAAGAATCTCGGTCGGCTTAACCTCACGCTTGATTTCTTGAAGTTCTCTCATAAGCTCTTCATTGATATGAAGTCTGCCCGCTGTGTCGATAATAACAGTGTCAAGCCCTTGCCTTTTTGCATGGTCGATTGCCTGCTTTGCAGTCTTAACAGGATTTTGTGTTCCCCTTTCAAAAACTTCAACTCCCGCTTGCTTGCCAACAACTTGAAGTTGATTGATGGCTGCTGGTCTATAAATATCACAAGCAACAAGAAGTGGACGTTTGCCAGATTTTTTTAGATGAGCGCCGAGTTTTGCACACATAGTTGTCTTGCCCGCACCTTGAAGTCCACACATCATAATAATGGTTGGTGGTGCTGACGAGATCGCCAATTTTTGATTTTGTGACGACATAAGTTCTGTCAGTTCATCACGAACAATCTTGATAACCTGCTGTGCTGGCGTTAAGCTTTTCATAACCTCATCGCCAACTGCTTTTTCTGAAACCTTTTTGACAAAGTCTTTTGCAACCATATAGTTTACATCGGCTTCAAGCAGTGCGATTCGCACCTCGCGCATTGCCTCTTTGATTTCAAGCTCAGTCAATTTCCCACGCTTTGTCAGCTTTGAAAAAATATGATTAAACTTTTCAGATAATGATGAAAAAAGTGCCACTTTTATTTCTCCTTTCGGCTTCTCAGTGCCTCTATCTCATTTGTAAGCGTTTCGACTTTTTCAACAAAGTGCAACTTGCCTTCAAGCTCTTCAAGTTTTTTGATAGCCTTTTTTATACTGTCCTTCACTGCCTGACGAGAAATATTTTTATTCTCGGCAATTTCACTTCCAGTTAGGTCATACAAGAGAAAATCGCCAAGTGCATCCTGTTGCGACTGGCTTAAAATCGCGCCATAAGCATCAAAAAGTTTGCTAAGTCTGATATTCTTCTCTATTTCCATATTGCACTTTTGTAAAGCATTTTCGCTTTACATTGTCATTCTAACACATTTAAACAAAAATTGCAAGCAAAAAGTTAAAATTTTTTCATATATTTTATTGACAGATTTTATTTTTGTGATATAATGTCAATGTAAAAAATAAGGAGAAAAAAAATGGGAGAAGGATTTGTAAAAAAACAAACTGAAACAAACAAAATTAACGTCATAAAATCTAAACAAGCAAATGGAAATGAAACAAAAGGATGTTATATCTATTTACCAAATATAACACAGCAGGAAGCGAACGCTTTGGTTGTTAAAATCTTAAAGGAATATATGGAGGAGAAATCAGTCTAGATAACTTTTTTATCTAGTTAAATTTTTATAAGGAGGGAAAATGTCGAATTTTGACAAAATAAGTATAATTAAAAAGAGCACAAACAAAAAGCAAGAACAAACGCAAGTCAAGCCAAACATTGACCTTTCTTTTGACGGCAACGATTGCAACAAGCTCACCTGCTCATGTTGCGTTAAAATCAACATGTTTGATCCAAACTTTCAAGAAAAATGGGAAGAATTTGTTGAACGTTCAAACAAAATTGCAAGTGATAATGAATTATAAAAATTTATATAATTTGATTTAAAATAAAAAACACCAAATTTTTTGGTGTTTTTTTAACTTAACATTTTATTATACATTTTCGCTATCATTTAGCTCAGCTTTCCTAACAAAAAGTTTATTCATCTGAGCCTGTGAATCCACTCTTGGAACAGACTCAACGATCATTCCAAAAAGTTTTCCAAAAAAGCCATTTGCTTTGCTTGGTTTAATAATTTTGCCACTTTTGATATTTTCCATTTTTACTCCTCTTTTCATAGTATATATTTTATGCAAAAAGAGAATTTTGTCAATACCTAAATTGAAGAAATTATAATTTTATTGTCGAACAAAAAAACACCAACTTATTGGTGCATTATTATGTTTTTAAAATCTATCCAACATACTAACCATATCATTAAACGCTTGGGATATTTGTCTATCAACGGCATTGAATGATACCGCTGATGTTCTAAGATTGCTCACAACATCCACAGAATTTTCGCAGTAAGAATAAACACTGTCAGTTTTGTGAAAGCCACCAAATTCCTGACTTGAATCATCTCTTTTCCTTCTCTTTTCGCGCCACTTTTTCATCCACTTTTTAAAGAAACTCAATTTTTTTTAACTCCTTGTTATATATAATTGATTATAACACTCAAACATGAATTTGTCAAGATAAAAAAACAGCGCTTGATTTGGTATTTTTTTTGTTAAAAATGTATTTTCAAAACAAATTAAATAAAAATCCACTTTGATTTAGTGGATTTTATTGTAATCAATTTTTATCTACGGCAACAATTTGGTGATTATTTGGTTATTTACGCTATAAAACTTAGGATTTATGTGTATTTTGCCCTCGCTTTCATATATAACGCCCTTTTCAAGCAAAGTTTGAAAGTTTTTGTTTGAGGTTAATTTATATCCAAGTTTTTCTATTTCTTCTAGTTTAAAGCCAAGATAACACCTAAGTCCGAGCATAATTTTTTCTTCAATCTTTTCACGATTGCCGAGAAGTTCAACTTCTCTTTCGCCATTATAGTAACTTTTAAAAGTCTTCCCATTTGTCCACCTTTTATTGTCAAAAGTTGAAGTTGCAGAAAGACCAAAGCCGAGATAATTTTCGCCTGACCAATATTTCAAATTATGTTTGCTTTCATTACCCTCACGAGCGAAATTTGAAACCTCATATTGAACAAATCCACATTGTTGAAGCGTTTTCACAAGCTTTGAAAAACTCTCCGCGCACTCCTCCTCACTTGGCAAAAGTTGAGGATTTTCTGTGCACATTTTGAAAAGTGGCGTCCCCTCTTCCACTTGAAGCATGTAAGAAGAAATATGTGTTACACCAGCGTCAACAAGTTTTTTCGCGTGCGAGCAAAGCATGCTTGATGATACATTCGGTAAGCCAACAATGAGGTCAGCACTGATATTTTCAAAGCCCACTTTTTTAGCATATTGAATGGCTGAAATCGCTTCTTTTTTATTATGCTTGCGTCCTAAAAATTTAAGCACTTTATCATTTAAACTTTGCACGCCGAAAGACACTCGTGTTATGCCAATCGAGCGATAAAATTTCAGTTTTTCCAAGCTCGCACTGTTTGGATTGCACTCGATTGTGATTTCACTATTCTTTGAAACGTCAAAGTTTTTTCTTATATAGCCAAGTGTGTCTGCAATATATTTTTCACAAACAACTGACGGAGTTCCGCCACCAAAATAGATGGTGTCAACCTTTTGCCCTTTTTGTTCACACTTCTCTATCTCTTGCCTAAGGCAATCGAAATATATTTTTTGCTCCCCGCAGACAAAAGAAGCAAAGTCACAATAGATGCATTTGCTTTCACAAAATGGCACATGAACATATATGCCTATCATTTGTCGTCGTCCAGTTTAAGAATTGACATAAATGCTTCTGATGGAATTTCAACCGATCCGATTTGACGCATTTTCTTTTTGCCCTCTTTTTGCTTTTCGAGCAATTTACGTTTTCTTGAAATGTCACCGCCGTAGCACTTTGCAAGCACATCTTTTCGCATTGCGGATATTGTTTCTCGCGCGATAATCTTGTTTCCGATCGCAGCCTGGATTGGCACTTCAAAAAGTTGACGAGGAATTATTTTTTTAAGTTTCTCTGCAATAGCTCTGCCACGAGAATATGCTTTATCTTTATGAACAATAAGTGAAAGCGCGTCACACTTGTCGCCGTTAAGAAGGATATCCACGCGCACAAGTTCACTTTTTTCAAAGCCAGCCATTTCATAGTCAAAACTTGCATAGCCTTTTGTGCGAGATTTCAAGCTGTCAAAAAAGTCATAGATAATTTCGCCAAGAGGCAAAATATAATCAACACGAACACGAGTTTTGTCAAGATACGTGAGGTCTTTATATATTCCACGTTTATCTTGGCACAATTCCATGATTGCACCCACATATTCCGGCGGAGTGAACAAGCTTGCCTTGACAACTGGCTCTTCGATATATTCAATCTCAACTGGGCTTGGAAGATTGGACGGATTTGAAATAACAACCATTTCTCCATTGGTTTTGTGAACATTATAGAAAACGCCTGGTGCGGTTGTGATAATGTCAAGATTAAATTCACGCTCAATTCGCTCAGTGATAATTTCAAGGTGCAAAAGTCCCAAAAATCCGCAACGGAATCCAAATCCAAGTGCGTCTGAAACTTCTGGCTGATATTCAAGGCTGGCATCATTGAGCTTTAATTTTTCAAGCGCATCTTTGAGGTCATTATATTTAGCGCCATCAACAGTAAAAATTCCGCAAAAGACAACAGGCTGAACTTTTTTGTAGCCACTGAGTGCACAATCAGTTGGTGCATCTGCGTGCGTTATTGTGTCACCAACGGCAACATCAGAAATTGTTTTGATTGAACCTGCAAGATAACCAACATCACCTGCAAGCAAATATTCAGTCGGTTTTGCAGTTGGCGTGAATATGCCAACTTCGGTGACATCAAAAACTTTGCCTGTTTGCATCATCTTGATTTTGTCACCAACCTTGACCTTGCCGTCAAAAACACGAATGAGGCATATTGCACCTTTAAAGTTGTCATAATAGCTGTCAAAAATGAGGCATTTAAGCTTGCCATTCTCATCGCCCTTTGGCGAAGGAAACTCTTTAACAATCATTTCAAGAACTTGGTCTATGTTTGTTCCGTCCTTCGCCGAAATACAAGGAGCGTGCATGGCAGGAACGCCAACGATATCCTCAATCTCAGCCTTAACCTCATCAGGTCTTGCTGACGGAAGATCGATTTTGTTTATAACTGGCAAGATTTCAAGATTGTTATCTATTGCAAGATAGGCATTGGCAAGCGTCTGAGCCTCAACGCCTTGTGACGCGTCAACAATAAGGATTGCTCCCTCACACGCTGTGAGCGAGCGAGAAACTTCATAAGTGAAATCGACATGCCCTGGCGTGTCGATAAGATTTAGTGTGTAGGTCTCACCTTCAAACTCATAAAGCATACGTGTTGGCGTAAGTTTAATGGTTATACCACGCTCACGTTCAAGTTCCATGCTGTCAAGAAGCTGATCTTGCATATCGCGTTTGGCAAGCGAGCCAGTCAGTTCAATTAGTCTGTCTGCCAGCGTGCTTTTTCCGTGATCGATATGAGCAACAATGCAAAAGTTGCGGATTTTTTCAAGTCTATTCATAATTATAGATTATAACGATTTTTTTGACTTTTGGCAACATATTTTCAAGTTAAATGTTGACAAATATTAAAATTAATAGTATATTAAACTTAACATACTGAATTTTAATTATCAAACAAAAGGTGAAAAATATGAACAATGACGGATGTATCAAAAAAGAAAATTTTTATAAGAGAACTTTAAACATATCTCCCTTACAATATGAAAATTTGTTAAGAGCATTCCCAACCATAAAAAAGCTCAAAGAAGAATCTGTAACACAAAAAATTTCAGCATTTGAAAAAGCAGGTTTGACAAAACAAGATATCGTAAATAATATCCGAGTTCTTTCTTGCCCTGCTGATAAATTTTTGCTTCGCCTTGCAATTCATTCTCATTTCGGTGGCGATCTAGAAGACTTTTTAGATAAACAAGTTTATATCACAAATGAAAATAAACTTTATGCCCGAAATCAATTTTTGAAAGACAACCATTATAATGACACAAGCTATGCAAGAGTTGGTGAGAAAATTTTTGCAAGCCGACTTGGAGTTGACACTGAAAAGTTAAAAAAACTTTATCCTTTAACTGAGGAAATTAAAAACCAATTTCTGCTTGAATATAAATCAATGTCAGAAATTGATCAATCAATTTAAATTTCGCAAAGCGAATTCATTTAAAGCAAAATTTCATTTTGCTTTTTTTGTTTTGTATGCTATAATGAGCATGCATGCAAGTGAATCAGTGATAAATATCTCACTTTTGCATAAAATATTTTATATTGGCAGAAAAAGGCGGATTAATTAATATGGATATTTTTAAATCTTGGCTGGTAGAAACACCTATCGCACATCGTGGACTTCATGACAAAAACGCACCTGAAAATTCTATACCAGCTTTTAAAAACGCTATCGAGAATGGCTACGCGATTGAACTTGACGTTCAACTGCTTTCAGACGGAACTGTGATTGTTTTTCATGACAACTCTCTTTCAAGGCTGACGAACAACGACGGTTATATAAAATTTTTGACCAAAGCCGACCTTGATATGCTTACACTTAACGGCAGTAAAGAAAAAATTCCAACTTTTGAAGATGTTTTGAAATTTGTTAACGGCAGAACTCCGCTCCTCATTGAAATCAAGAATACTGACAAAGTTGGTGAACTTGAAAACAGAGTTATGGAGCTTCTTAAAAACTATAACGGCGAGTTTGCCATTCAATCATTTAACCCTTTTGTGCTTCAATATTTTTATAAGCATGCACCAAACATAAAAAGAGGTCAACTTGCAAGTTTCTTCAAAAAAGAAAAATTACCATTCTTTCAAAAGTATTTCTTGAAAAGGCTTGCACTTTGCAAAAAAGTTAGTCATCCAGATTTCATATCTTATGACACACGTTCTCTTCCAAACAGATATGTCAAAAAATTCAAAGACAAACCTCTTCTCGCTTGGACTGTCAAAAATCAAAGTGAATATATGAGAGTTGTGAAATATTGCGATAATGTTATCTTTGAAGATTTTGAACCTAAAATTTAACTAACATCGCTAATATATCTTTAATGACAAAAGAGAGCTCACTACTCTCTTTTATTATTACTTTTTATGTTTTAAATATGTCACGCTTTTACTGCTGTAATTCTTGCTCGACTCTATCTCAAAAGGTGAAAAATCAATCTTAACATCTTTTGCGTGTTCAACAACTATGACGCCATCTACCGACAAAATACCATTGTCAAAAATTAGCCTGAGTGCCTTTTCATATAAGCCCGCTTTGTATGGTGGATCAAGAATGATAATGTCAAAATTTTCGCCTTTAAGTTTTGACAAGGCGATTTCAAAACTTGCCCTTATAACTTCGGCGTCAAGATTAAGATTTTTTAAGTTAGACTTCGTCAAGTTCACACTGCGAGTGTCCTTATCAACAAAAACCACTCGCTTTGCGCCACGCGAAATCGCTTCAATGCCAAGTGCACCAGTTCCGCAGAAAAGGTCAAGAACGCTGGAAGATGAAATTTCAAAAGCCAGCTTATTAAATATCGCTTGCTTAACAACATCTGCCGTCGGTCTTATGTGGTCAAATTTATTGTCAATCAAATTTCTACCCTTAAATTCCCCTGCTGTTACTCTCATAAAAATATTATAACAAAAAATTTGCAAAATTAAAAACAAATTTAAAAACAAACAAATTTAGGTTTTCACTGGCGAAAAAGCAATAATTTTGACTTTGTTTTTATAAATTTGTAAAATTTTGACGCCTTTATTTCGTCATTCTTTTAAAAATTTTGCAATAATAAGTAAAATAAAGATAATTGAATAGGAGGACAAAATCAAATGAAAAAAGAATATCCCAGATATACCTTGCGAATACCCAAATCCATGCTTGCAAAAATTGCTTACATAGCCGATTTCAATGGCAGAACAACCAACAAACAAATTGAACTTCTTATCCGCAAAAAAGTGGATGAATATGAAAGGTGTTATGGCTCTATTGATTTATCGAAAGAAATTGAAGAAAACGAGGAATAATTTTGTCAAATTGATTGACAATCTATATTTTTTAATGTATAATTTCCCTTGTAATCTTTGATTATGCTTTTTTAACATTTTTATTTGGACTGCTAGCTCAGTTGGTAGAGCATCTGACTCTTAATCGAAGGGTCTAAAATCAAAAATTTAAAATATGGACTGCTAGCTCAGTTGGTAGAGCAACTGACTCTTAATCAGTGGGTCCGGGGTTCGAGTCCCCGGCAGTCCACCAAATACCACGAAAAATAGGGAGATTTAGCCATATCTTCCTATTTTTTATTTCTATGTAAAACACAAAGTAAAACATAGAAAAATAAAATTTAATAAAAGTATGCAAATGGTGTTTATATAGGTAAACACCTTTTTCTATGTTCTTTTCTATTTTTGGTCTAAAAAATTAAAAAAATATGAAAA